>CAXTJY010000669.1:0-2369 GCA_964244395.1 uncultured Rhodovarius sp. | reverse complement strand
CCATGGACTGCGTGGTGGCCGACGCGGCGGGCTGGGACTGGCCGCACCAAGCGTTCGAGCTGGTGGCGTGGGTGTTCGTGCACCTGCCACCAGCCGATCGGGCGGCGGTGGCGGCGGGGGTGCGGCGGGCGTTGAAGCCGGGCGGGTGGCTGGTGCTGGAGGGGTTCTCGCCAGCGCAGGAGGGCCGGCGCAGCGGCGGCCCGCGGCAGGTGGAGCTGCTGTTCACCCGGGCCGCGGTCGAGGAAGCGTTCCCCGACTTCGAGGTGCATGTGCTCCTCGAAGGCGCGGTGCTGCTGGATGAAGGGCCGAAGCACCAGGGGCTGGCGGAGGTGGTGCGGGCGGTACTGCGGCGACCTCAGACGAACACCACCCCATCCGCATGATGCGCCCACTGCCCAGCCCGCCCCGCCGCCAACAGGCCGACCGAGCTGTCGTAGCCGGTGCCGCCATGCGACGCGGCCTCGGGGCTGAGCTGAAAGCCCTCCGCCAGCCCCTCGGCCGCGAAGCCGTCGCGTATGGCACCGAGCCAGAAGCGGTAGCCCGGCTCGTCCGGCGCGCGGCCCAGGGCCACGCGGTACATCTCGGCCACCAGCAGCGCATCGGCATCCGCCACCCAGACACCGGCGGCGAAGGTCGGCGCGGTGTCCACCCGGACCGCCAGCCAGGCCAGCGCCGCGCCGTCATCGCCGGCGGGGCGGTCCTCGTGCCATTCGGCGAAGCGCGCCGCCAGGCCTGGGCCGGCCTGGAACTCGCCGCTGCGGAGGAAGTTCGCCGCGACATGCGCCAGGTTCGGGTCCAGCTTCCAGGTGTCCACCCAAAAGGCCAACCCACCCGCATCCGGCGCCCGGCCGAAGGCGGCGGCATACAGCCCGACCAGTTGGCCGACCACGCCGCCGGCGGCGAGGTGGACGGCGCCGTCCAGCGTCTGCACCAGTTCGACGCTGGAGAAGCGGTCGCGACCCTCGCGGCTCTCGGCGGCGCCTGCCGGGTTGAGCACGAGGTCGGCGCGCCCCACGTCCAGCCAAAGCACATCCCAGCCGGCGCCCGCCTCGACCACGTCGTCGCCGGCGCCGGGGGTCAGCACGTCGTCGCCGCCGCCGCCGCGCAGCAGGTCGCGGCCGGCGCCGCCGAACAGGGCGTCGCGATAGGCGGTGCCGATCAGCACATCGTCGCCGGCTGTGCCGTCGCCCCGCACGGCGTGCAGCGCCGCGTCCCAACTCCAGCGCAGCCCCAGCGCCAGCTCAGCCTCCGGCGTGCCGTACAGATCCTGCACCGCCTCCCGGTCCCACAGCAGCGGGGCGTTGGCCGGGGTGCCGCGGCCCAGCGTGTCGATCATCAGCGTGTTCGCGGCGGCGTTCGGGATGGTGGGGTCGGGGTGGCCCAGCCCCAGCCCGTGGCCGATCTCGTGCAGCAGCACCTGGAAGCCGATGCGCGTGGCGCTGGGCGCCAGGCTATCGCCGCGGAACAGCGCGACGTTCAGGGCCACATCGCCCTCCGGCGGCAAGGTGGTGCTGCCGAGCACGCTGATGGCGCTCATGGTATCGAGCCGAAATCGCAGGTCGATGCCGGCGCCACCGGCCAGGTCCGGCACCTCGACGAAGCTGAGGCCCGACACCGTATCCCAGGCTGCCAGCGCCAGCCGCGCCGAGGCCTGCTGCGGCGCCGAGAAGGGGACCGCCACGTCGGTGGCGAAGCTGTAGGTCACCACCGTCGGGTGGCCGGACAGGTCATTCCACCCGGTGAAATGGGAAAGCAGCGTGCTGTGAGGGTCGGCAGTCATGAAGGTTGTGTAAACCCACAACCCCCGGTTGCGTCAACTCATTTTTTAGACTCGCTATTCCGGCTGGAAATTCGCCAGCCGCAGCAGCGCCTCGGAGCGGGCGTAATCGGCCTGAATGAAGCGGGCAAAGTCGGGTGCCAACTCGGCCGACGGCACCACGCCCATGGCGTTCACCCGCGGCACCACGTCGGCGTCGAACATGCCGGTGCTCAGCACGTCGCAGATCCGGTTGCTGACCTCGGCCGGGAGGCCTTTCGGGCCCCAGATGCCCCACCAGCTCTGGATATCCAGGCTGGGCTGGCCCTGCTCGGCGGCGGTGGGCACGTTGGGCACGGCGGGGTTGCGCTGCGGCGCGGTCAGCGCCAGGGCGCGCACGGTGCCGCCGCGCACTGCCGGCACCAGGCCCAGGATGCTGTCGATCACCATCGGCACGTTGCCGGCCACCACGTCGGTCAGCGCAGGTGCGCTGCCGCGATAGGGCACGACGGGGATGTCCACGCCGATCAGCCGGATCAGCTCGATGGTGGCGATGTGGCCGGCGGCGCCCAGGCTGGAAGCGGCGGCGCTCCAGTCGCGCGGATTGGCGCGG
>CAXTJY010000668.1:0-2370 GCA_964244395.1 uncultured Rhodovarius sp. | reverse complement strand
GGCCGCCCAAGGCGAGGACGAGGCGGGACAACTCGGCCAGGCCGCGGGTGATCAGGGCGGCGCGGGCGTTCTCGCCCAGGCCGGCGCCCATGGCCGCGCCGGCGGCGATGGCCAACACGTTCTTGGCGGCGCCGCCGGCCTGGACGCCGAGGACATCCTCGCTGGAATAGAGCCGCAAGGCGGGGCCGCCGAGCGCGGCGATCACCGCATCGCGCAACCCGGCATCGGCGCTGGCGATCACCGCGGCGGCGGGCAGGCCGGCCGCGACTTCGCCGGCGAAGTTGGGGCCGGAGAGCACCGCGCCCCGGCCGATCACCTCGGAGGGGAGAAGGCCGCTGCCGGCCTCGACGCCCTTGCAGGCGAGCAGTAGAGGGGCGTCCGGCAGGCCGGCCACGACCGAACGCAGATGCTGGGCAGGCACCGCCACGATGACGAAGTCGGCCCCGGCTATGGCGGCGGCGGGCTGCGCCATCACCGCCAGCGTGGGCGGGATGGGCTGGCCCGGCACCCAGCCCGCTGCGGGCCCAGATGGATACGGCGTGGCCCTGCCGCAGCGCATGCAGCGCCAGCGCGGTGCCCCAGGCGCCGGCGCCCAGCACGGCAACCTTACTCATCGGTGACACGCAGCATTTGGGTGCCTCGGCCCGGCTCGTCGGAGAGCCGTTCGATCAATGCCGCCAGCATCTCCGCCCCCGCCACCTCGAAGCCATAAGGCGCGTTCATCACCAGCAGCCCGCAGCCGTTCAGCCGGGTCGCGTCCAACGGCTCGCGCAGCCATAGCTCCGCCGCCAGGGCGTCGCGCAGGCCGGCCGCGCGGATCGCCTCGTGGAAAGCCAGCACCGGTGCGCGATGCTTGATCGGGTACCACGCGACCTGCACGTGTCCGCGCGCCCGGGCCCATACGCGCGCCATGCCGGCCGCCAACCGGTCGAACTCGTCCGGCGCCTCGAAGGGTGGGTCGAACAGCACCAGGCCGCGCTTCTCCGGGAAGGGTGTCAGCGCGCGGGCGGCCTCATAGGCGTCACGCATGTGGGTGGGTGTGCCGCGCATCACCCGGCGCAGCGCCGCATGGTCCTCAGGGTGCAGTTCGTTCAACACCAGGGTGTCGCCGGGGCGCAACTGGGACTGGATGATGCGCGGGCTGCCGGGATAGGTGCCGGGCATGCCCAACGCGCGCAGCAGGCCGACGTAGTCCGCCAGCGGGCCGTCCTCCGCCGCCATCAGCCGGCCGACGCCGTCCCACCACTCGCCGCCGCGCCGGGCTTCGTCCGAATCCAGCGGGTACTCGCCCCGCCCGGCATGGGCGTCCAGCACCCGCAGCGGCGTCGGCTTGCGCTGCATCGCGCGCAACACCCACAGCAGCAGGGCATGCTTCACGCAGTCCGCGAAATTGCCGGCGTGGAAGGCGTGGCGGTAATTCACCCCGACGTGATGGCGGAGCTATCGTCACCCTGCGCGGTGGCGGAGCTATCCTCGCGCACAGCAATGGCGGAGCCACCGTTACGCAACCCGATGGCGCCATCATGGTCGCTGGGACCGACGCGCAACACCTGACCATGCCGGTGCTCGCCCGGCCGACACAACGCCGCAATGGCCGGCGCCACATCCGCCGGGGTGGCCAACGCCGCCTGGTTCTCACCCGGCCAAGCCGCCCGCCGCAGCCGCGTGCCCACCGGGCCAGGATTGGCCAAATTCACGCGCATATTTGTGCTCGCCACCTCCGCTGCCCAAGCCTGCACCAAATGCGCCTGCCCCGCCTTGGCCGCGCTGTACAAGCCGAAATAGGCCGAAGGCTCAGCCGCGCGCGCATCTGTCAAAAAAACCGCCCGACCCGCCGGCGCCGCCCGCAACGGCGGCTCGCACGTGCGAATCAACCGCCACGCCGCAGTGAAATTCACCGCCACCGACGCGGCGAAATCGCCGGGCTGGATATGCGCCACCGGCGTCAACTTCGACAACAAACCCGCCGCATGCACCAGAATATCCAACCGCCCAAACCGCTCGACAATGCTGGGCCCCAGCATATCCACATCCTCGGCCCGCTCGATGAGATCGAGCGGCAACAACGTCGCCTGCCCCCCCACCGCCCGCACAGCATCGTCCGTCTCCTCCAACCCACCCTGCGTCCTGGCCGTGATCACGCAATGCGCCCCCAACCGCGCCAACTCCACCGCCACCGCCGCACCAATCCCACGCGACGCGCCGGTGACCAGGGCTATGGCACCGTCAAGTGGGGGCATGGTGGGCCCGTGGGTGTGCGAGCTGCCCGGGGGAAAGGCTTTGCCTTCCCCCCGTACCCCCCATCCAGCAAGGGCCGAAAGGCCCCTGCACCCCAGGAGGTTGGGGGTTGAGGGGAGGGGGCTGGCGGTT
>CAXTJY010000667.1:0-2384 GCA_964244395.1 uncultured Rhodovarius sp. | reverse complement strand
GAGTTGGACCGAACTGTGGAGATCGCGCTCGACGCGCTGCGCTGCCCGCCGGCCGACGCCAACGTCACGACGCTGTCGGGCGGCGAGCGCCGCCGCGTGGCGCTGTGCAAGCTGCTGCTGGAAAAACCCGAGCTGCTGCTGCTGGACGAGCCGACCAACCACCTCGACGCCGAATCAGTCTCCTGGCTGGAGCACACCCTGCGCGACTACCAGGGCGCGGTGCTGATCGTGACCCACGACCGCTACTTCCTCGACAATGTGACGAACTGGATTCTGGAAGTCGATCGCGGCCGCGGCTTCCCGTATGAGGGCAACTACTCGGCGTATCTCGCGCAGAAGCGCAAGCGCTTGCAACAGGAGGAGCGCGAGGAGAGCGCCCGCCAGCGCCAGCTGGCGCAGGAGCAGGAATGGATGGGGCGCAGCCCGTCGGCCCGCCAGGCCAAGAGCAAGGCGCGCATCTCCGCCTATGAGGAACTGCTGGCCCGCAGCCAGGAAAAGGCGATGGACCCCACCGAGATCCAGATCCCCCCTGCCCCGCGCCTGGGCAACATCGTCATCACCGCCGAGGGGCTGCGCAAGGCGTTCGGCAACCGGCTGCTGATCGACGACCTGAACTTCAAGCTGCCCCCGGGCGGCATCGTCGGCGTCATCGGTCCCAACGGCGCCGGCAAATCAACCTTGTTCAAGATGATCACCGGCGTGGAGCAGCCGGATGCCGGCACGCTCATCGTCGGCGACAGCGTGCGGCTGGGCTATGTCGACCAGAGCCGCGACAGCCTGGACGACACCAAGACGGTCTGGCAGGAAATTTCCGACGGGATGGACCAGATCCAGATCGGCAAGAAGCTCGTCCCCAGCCGCGCCTACGCCGCCGCCTTCAACTTCAAGGGCGGCGACCAGCAGAAGCGCGTCGGCGTGCTCTCGGGCGGCGAGCGCAACCGCGTTCACCTCGCGAAGATGCTCAAGATCGAGCACAATGTCCTGCTGCTGGACGAACCCACCAACGACCTGGACGTCGACACGCTGCGGGCGCTGGAGGAGGCGCTGGGCGACTTCGCCGGCTGCGCGGTCATCATCAGCCACGATCGCTGGTTCCTCGACCGCCTGGCGACGCACATCCTGGCCTTCGAAGGCGACAGCCATGTCGAATGGTTCGAAGGCAACTACCAGGCCTATGAGGCCGACAAGCGACGCCGCCTGGGCGCCGCGGCCGACCAGCCGCACCGGATCAAGTATCGCCCCCTGACGAGATGAGCGGGCTCTTCTCGGCGCCACGCAGCATCACCACGGCGCGGCTGTCGATGCTGCCGCCGGGCCCCGAGCATCTGGAGGAGCTGGTGCGCCTCAAGGCCGATGAGCGAGTCTTCGGCTACATGCTGCATGGCGTGCGTACCCCGGCTCGCACCGCGGAGGAGCTGGAGGACGACATGGACTTCTGGCAGGTCCGCGGCTACGGCACCTGGTCGGTCTTCCTGCGCGAGGCCGGCGACTTCCTGGGCATCACCGGGCTCATGGAACGCTCCGACGGGCGCGGTGTAGCGCTGCGCTATGCGCTATGGCCGGAATGTCGCGGCCACGGCTACGCGCGGGAAGCGGCGGCGGCGGCGCTGGAGTTCGGCCTGGCGCGCATCATCGGCGTGGCACGGGAAAGCAACGCCGCATCGCGCGCGGTGATGAGCGACATCGGCATGCACGAAAGCGGCGAATTCCTCAACCGCGGGCACCGGATGGTCGTGTTCGAGAGCGCGCGGTAGTGGCCCATACCGAGACGCACCTCATCTCCCGCATCGGCTGGCTCCGCGCCGCCGTGCTGGGCGCCAATGACGGCATCCTCTCCACCGGCAGCCTGATCGTGGGCGTCGCGGCCTCCACCGCCTCGGCGCAGCAGGTGCTGATCGCCGGGGCGGCCGGGCTGGTCGCGGGCGCGATGTCCATGGCGGCGGGAGAATACGTGTCGGTCAGCAGCCAGGCCGATACCGAACGCGCCGACCTCGCACGCGAGCGGCAAGAATTGGCCGACGACCCCGAGTTCGAGACGGCCGAGCTGGCCGCCATCTACGTGGCGCGCGGCGTCGCCCCGGCGCTGGCGCGCGAGGTGGCGGTGCAGCTGATGGCCAGGGACGCGTTGGGCACCCACGCCCGGGAAGAGCTGGGCATCAACGAGATCACCGCCTCGCGCCCCGTCCTGGCCGCACTTGCCTCGGCGGCGAGCTTCGCCCTGGGCGGCGCCTTACCGCTATCGGTGGTGATCGTGGCGCCGACCCCTTGGCTGGTGCTGCTGGTGACGGTGGCCTCGCTGGGGGCGCTGGCGCTGCTGGGGGCGGTGGGCGCGCTGGCCGGCGGCGCGCCGCTGCGGGCGGCGGTGGTGCGCGTGACTTTCTGGG
>CAXTJY010000666.1:0-2391 GCA_964244395.1 uncultured Rhodovarius sp. | reverse complement strand
CTGTTCAACCCTGCGCTGGCGCCCGAGGCGCGGGAGGCGGCGATGGCGAATCTGGGCCGGAAACTCGACTTGGCCGAGAAGGGGCTGGCCGACGGACGGGCCTATCTCACCGGCGCGGAGTTCACGGTCGCGGACGCGTATCTTTTCGTGGTGCTGAGCTGGGCGCCGATGTTGGGCGTCGATATGGCCCGCTGGCCGCTGCTTCAGGCTTTCAGCCAGCGGGCCGGCGCCCGCGCTGCCGTTCAGGCGGCCATCGCGGCCGAGCGGATGGCAAAGGCGGCCTGACGCCTCGCTGGGGGCAGCCGCGACCGGGCGGCTGCCCCCTTCGCCTGATCCGGACAGGCGTCGGACCTAACGCGCCCACTCGCCCATCAGCCGTGGCTCCCCGGGCCGGCGGCGGCGGTAGGGGGGCAGGCTGACATGCGTCACGCCGCAATCCAGCACCACGCCGCCGGTGGTGATGCGCACTGCCTTCTCCGCATTGCTGGGCAAGGCGATGCGGGCGCCGATGCACCACGCGATGAGCAGCGGCAGCAGGTCACCGGCGCGCAGGCTGCGCTCCATGCGCTGGCCTTGCTGCTCGACCTCGATCTGCAGGATTTGCCGCGCGGTGCCGAAGCGCAGGGCCAGCGCGCGCACGCCGGTGCCGCCATCGGTCCAGACGGCGGTGAGGATTTCCAGCAGGGCCGGGGCGCGGAAGGCCAGCACGCGGCGGTCCACGAACAGGGCGCCGTCATCCGGCGGCGGCGGCTCGGGCTCGGCCTCGATCAGCAGGGACATGCCGGCAGGATGTGCCGGATGGGGTTAACCGCGGGTTATTCGGCGGCGAGGCGGGCGGGGTCGATTTCGACCTGCGCCTGATTGTAGGCCCGCAGCTCGCCCCAGAGGCGCGGCAGGTCGGCCTGGAACAGGCCCTTCGTCACGCCCGCCGCGACACGGGGGGCGGCGATGGCCATGGCGTTGATGCTGGCGCCGGCGGGGCCGAAGCTCATGGTGGTGCCGATGCCGAAGAGGTGGATGTCGGCGACCCAGGGGGTCTCGCCGGGGGTCTTTTCGAGGAAGGCGCTGTCGGGGCCGAGATAAGGGAATTGCTCCAGGCGCTGGTTCCGCTCGGCCTCGGGCGGGGTGTAGCGGTCGCCCCACTGTGCGATGTTTTGGGCGCAGTTCGCCAGCTCCGGCACCAGGCGGGGGTCCATCGAGACGCCGGTGCCGGTGATGAGGAAGTCGGCGGTGAAGTCGCCGGTGGGGGTGGTCAGCACGGCGCGGCCGGCTTCGGCGCGGGCGTCGAGCCAGGGCTGGCCGACATGCATGCGGAAGTTGGCGTGTTTCACCACGCGATCGTAATGGTCCTGCGCGAAGCCCTCGCGCATGCCCAGGATGTAGGACATAAAGCGCCAGCGCCACTCGTCGGGCATTTCGTGCATGTGGCGCAGGAAGCCGGCGAAGGTGAGCCAGCGGTAGGGCTGGACGATCATCGGCTCGGCCCGGCGGCAGAAGAGGTGGACTTCGGCGGCGCCGTGTTCGAGGGCGACGGCGGCGTTGTCGAAGGCGCTGGCGCCGGCGCCTAGCACAGCGACGATCTTTCCGCGCAACGCCGCGAAGTCGATCATCTCGTTGGTGTGGGAACGCAGGGCGACGGGCAAGGCGGCGATGTGCGGCGGCATCCACCAGCCGCCCACGCCTTCCTGGCCGGTGGCCAGGATCACCTTGCGGGCGTGCAGCGGGCCTTCGGAGGTCTCGATGCGCAACGCGCGCAGGCCGTCATCGGTGATGGCTGGGGAGATGGCGCCGGCGGCGACGCCGTTGCGGACGGGGATGTCGGTGATGCGGCGGAACCACAGCAGGTAGTCGTTCCAGTATTCCTTGGGGATCCAGCGCATCGCTTCGAAATCGCCGGCGCCGAAGCCGGCCTCGTGCCAGGCCTGGTAGGTCAGGCTGGGGGTCTTAAGGTCCGGCCCGGTCTGGTCCTTCAGGCTGCGCAGGTTGCGCATGCGGCCATAGGTGATCCAGGGGCCCTCGCGCCCGAAGCCGGCGCGGTCGAGGACCAGGATGTTGTCCACCCGGTCGCGCTTCAGGGCGTGGGCGACGGCGATGCCGCATTGGCCGGCGCCGATGACCAGCACGTCCAGGCAGGGAGCGCCGCCGACGGTCTTGGCTTGCAGCCAGGGCGCGCGCGGGTGCGCCGTCAGTTCCAGGTCGCGCGCGACGTCGGCTTCCAGTTCGGCCAGGGTTCGCGGTGCGGGCATGGGGCTTACCTAGGTTCGGGTGGCGGGGCACGCAATGCAATCGGCGCGCCGGAGCGTTCCACCCGCCCTGTGCGCTTCCCGTTCGCGGTGCGGCGCGGCCTGTCGCCGCAACGGGCAAGGTGGCCGCCGCTGCGGACTTCCGTTG
>CAXTJY010000665.1:0-2407 GCA_964244395.1 uncultured Rhodovarius sp. | reverse complement strand
ACGAGCTGAAGCGCGACTTCACCATCGCCATCGTCACCCACAACATGCAGCAGGCGGCACGCTGCGCCGACCAGGTGGCGTTTTTCTACCTGGGCGAGATGATCGAAATCGCCCCCGCCGCCGAATTGTTCACCAACCCGCGCCAGCCGAAGACGCAGGAATACATCACCGGCCGGTTCGGCTGAGGGACAGACAGATGCCGAACGAAACCACCCCGCACACCGTCCGCGCCTATGCCGAGGAGCTGCGCCGGCTGCGCGACATGATCGCCCGCATGGGCGGCCTGGCCGAGCGCCAGGTGGCCGACAGCACCCAGGCGCTGGTCCGGCGCGACACCGACCTGGCCGCCGAAGTGGTGACGCGCGACGGCGCGCTCGACACGCTGGAGCGCGAGATCGAACAGTTCTGCGTGCGGCTGCTGGCGCTGCGCCAGCCGATGGCGGCTGACCTACGCCTCATCGTCGCCTGCATGAAGATCAGCCAGGACCTGGAGCGAATCGGCGACTACGCCCGCAACGCCGCCAAGCGGGCCATTGTGGTGTCGTCGCAGCCGTTGTTCGGCAGCATGAACGGCTTCTCCCGCCTGGCAGTGCTGGTGCAGGAGAACCTCAAGGGCGCGATCGACGCGCTGGTGGAGAACGACGTGGCCCGCGCCGCCGAGGTCTGGGCGGCGGACGAGCCGGTGGACGACATCTACAACGGCATCTTCCGGGAGCTGCTGACCTTCATGATGGAGGATCCGCGCAACATCACCGCGGCCACGCATCTGCTGTTCGTGGCGAAGAACCTGGAGCGGATCGGCGACCACGCCACCAATATCGCGGAGCGGGTGCACTTCGCCGTGGCGGGCGAGAACCTGCCGGACGACCGGCCGAAATCGGATGGCTCCGCCTACGCCGTCATCCGGGCGCCGAACTGAGATGCCGGAAGGATTCATTGGGATGGCCAAGCCCACCATCCTCATCGTCGAGGACGAGGCGCCGCTGCTGACGATGCTGCGGTACAATCTGGAAAAACAGGGATTTCGCGTCGAGGAGGCCACGGACGGGCAGGAGGCGCTGCTGCGCGTGGCCGAGTCAAAGCCCGATCTGGTGCTGCTGGACTGGATGCTGCCCAGCCTGTCGGGCATCGAGGTCTGCCGCCAGCTCCGCCGGCGGCCGGCGACGCGCGACCTCCCGGTCATCATGGTCACCGCACGCACCGAGGACCAGGATGCGGTGCGGGCGCTGGATATCGGCGCGGACGACTACATCACCAAGCCCTTCGTGGTGGAGGCGCTGCTGGCCCGGATCCGCGCCCTGCTGCGCCGCTCCGGTACCGTCGCGGCCAAGGGCACGCTGAGCTTCCAGGACCTCAGCATGGACCAGGATGCGCATCGGGTGGTGCGCGCCGGCCGCGCGCTGCATTTGGGCCCCACCGAATACCGGCTGCTGGAATTCTTCCTCAGCCACCCCGGCCGCGTCTTCTCGCGCGAGCAACTGCTCGATGCGGTGTGGGGCCGCGACATCCATGTCGAGCCGCGCACCGTGGACGTGCATATCCGCCGGCTGCGCCGCGCGGTGAACGGGGATGGCGAGGCGGACATCATCCGCACCGTGCGCAGCGCGGGCTACGCGCTGGATCTGGAAGACGCCTGAGCGAAACCTCCACGCTCGAGCGAAGGGGGCGCGCTCCATCGGCTCAGGCAGGCCAGGCAAGCATCGAAGGCGTCGGCGCCGCGCAGCACCGCGCCGCCTGAAAGCAGGACGCCGCCCTCCAGCATCAGGTTGTCGGCCAGGCCGTAGGACTCGACGAGCAGCCCGTCGGGCGTGATGCGATCCGCATGGTCCCGCTCGTCCTCCGTCCAGGCCCAGACCGGGCGGCCAAGGGCACGCATGAAGCCCATTTCCCACGCCGTGCCAGGGTCGGCCGAGACACCGCGGAACGGGGTGATGTTGGCGATCATGGCGTCGCAGGCACGGATATGCGCCTCGTTGGCGAGGTGGATGCGCAGCCACTCCGGCGAGCCGGACGGGCCAGGGACGGGCGGCGGGTCGAGCGGGAAGACACCCTCATGGCCGGCCCGGGCGCAGCCGGCCTTCATCCGCGACGCGCGCTGCGCGGCGTCGGGGTAGAAAACGTCCGGTCCGGCCAGGTAGATTCGCATTGCGCGCTGCATCTGCATGGGCTGCCGGCGGACGGTCAAGCTTCGGGGTCCGGCGAGGAGTCCAGGGCAGCGAAACCATCAGACCGGGAAAATACGTAAGGGCCGCAAAGATCAAACCCGCATCAGCTGGGGAAATATGATGAATGTTAATCCGTTCTGTGTATGATTTCTTCAACTCGGGAGAAAACAATGAATCGGATGACGAACTGCCAATGCATAGGCAACGGCACATTGTACGCGGATGGCCCAACCACCTGCCTG
>CAXTJY010000664.1:0-2419 GCA_964244395.1 uncultured Rhodovarius sp. | reverse complement strand
CCTGGATGGTGCGGCGGATCTCCTCGTCGCGGCCGATCACCGGGTCGAGCTTGCCGTCGCGCGCCAGGGCGGTGATGTCCTTTGCGTATTTGTTCAGCGCGTCGAAGCTGTCCTCGGCGCCGGCGCTTTCCACCTTGCGGCCCTGGCGCACCTGGGCGATGGCGGCCTCCAGCGCGGCCGGCACTACGCCGGCGGCCCGGATGGCCCGGCCTGCGGGGGTGTCGCTCATGGCTAGTGCCAGCAGCACGCGGTCCTGCGGCACGTACTGGTCGCCGGCCTTCTTGGCGGCTTGCTGCGCGGCATCCAGCACCCGCACCAATTCGGGCGACACATTGGGCTGCCCGGCGCCGCCGCCCTGCACGGCGGGGATTCGGCGCAGCTCGGCCTCGATGGCCGGCAGGATGGGCGATGGGTCGACCTTGGCGGCGCGGATCAGGCCGGCGGCCGCACCCTGCCCGTCATCCAGCATGGCCTTGAGCAGGTGCTCGGGCGTGATGCGCTGGTGGAATTCGCGGATGGCGATGGTGCCGGCGGCCTGGATGAAGCCGCGGGCGCGTTCGGTGAATTGTTCAATGTCCATGTTGGAGACTCCCTTTCGAGGCGACCGCCCGGCCAGCCCCGGAATCGGCGACTGGCGGGTCGTTCCAATGGAAAGAGGATGGGTATGGGCCGGGCGGGGTTCAATCGTCGTCGAGCATGAAGGGGGCGTAGTGTTCGAGGACGGCGTCCATGCAGCCAGCGCCGTGTTCTTCCTCGATACCCACGACAACATCCTCCGTTGCCGCGGTGCCTACGTCTCCTTCGGCCAGTACGCTTCGAACGAATTCTTCGGGGCCAGCGACGATCGCATAGTCGCCGTCGTTGGCATGGACCGCAAAACTCAGATCCTCCGGGAACATGATATGGAAGCGGGCATAGTGAGCCTCGAAAAACCTGCCGATTGAGTCTGCATCGACGGGAAGCCGCCAAACGGCAGAATGGCGCACCAGCCCTTCTTCCACAACTGTACCCAGCAAGTAGCGGTGTCCCGCCCGATGCAAACCGGCCAGCAGCGGTGTGGACCAGTCCGTGTCCAAACGGGCCAACTGGTAATGAGGAACCATCTGGACCCGCCAACCACGCGATCCCAGCCATTCGTTTGCGAAGCGGTTTCGCAAGAAGCCACCATTGGTTACGAACGGCTCCAACATGGTCCAGGCACGATCCTGCCAACCAAATTGTTCTTCAGCATTACCCATGCGGCCGAGGTCGCCCATCGACGGCAAAACTTCAGCACTTGGAGCTTCCTGCGATTGATAATTCACGGTCTCTGGCTCCTCACCATGTCTGGATAACGAAATTTGTCCGTCCGAATAAATCGCCCCTCCGTTTCCGCCGGATGCGCTATCTCCAGGGTCAGTTCTGAACCGGCGTTCGGCGTGGTGCTGCGCCGAGCCGTCGCGATGGAACCATTTGGCAACAAGTATCGCAACGCGCCGTTTGCCATGACGTCAGGCGGGCTGGCGCCCAACATCCGAAGGTCGGCATCGCGTCCCGACGTCCCGCCTGGCCGGTCCCATTGGTCGATCTGATTGCGCAAGACGCCTTGATGTTGAGTTTCGGCGTCTCTGCGGAGTTCCTCGACACGGTCACGCCCGTCGCTACCCTCGCGCCGTTCCCGCTGGGTTCCGCGACGCGCAGGTGTCGCTTCAATTCCAGGCTGCGCGCCTCCGGTACTACGGCTCGGCTGACGCGGGCGCATCGGCCCTCTCTGGACAGGCGTAGGGATAAGTCCGCCGCCCACGTCAGGAACCCTGAAGCTCACATATTGGATGTATCGCTGATGATGCGGCGGCGCCCGTCGGAAATGCGCCGAAACCCAATGCCCACCTCGCATATAGGCCCGGACCCAGACGGTAGACCGCGCCTCACCATCGCTCGGGTTAAGGCCGCGAAAGCCCTGCCCGACCCAGTTCTGAAAGGCATCCCGTTCGGGATGGCCGACACGCCAGTACCGCTCGTCCGCTATCGCTCCACGCAGGTCGCTCTCGGTAATGCGCACTATCCGAGACATCACTCACTCGGGAAGCAATGGAATGTTCTCCTAGTCTTCCATAGGTATTTAGTCAAGGATAATTTTCCCCCTCCACTCCCCCGCATATCCCGCTATCGTCCCGCCATGCGCGTCGAACACCTCTATCGCTACCCCGTCAAAGGCCTCACCCCCGAGGCGCTGGACGAGGTCGCCCTCGCAGCAGGCCAGTGCATTGCGCATGACCGCCGCTTCGCCCTCGCCCAGGGCGACGCGCCCTTCGACCCGGCCCACCCCGCCTGGCTGGCCAAGCAAAACTTCGCCTGCATGATGGCGCACCCGCGCGTCGTGCTGATCCGCGCCGGCTTCGACGCCCATGACAGGATGCTGGCGCTGGCCGCCCCCGGC
>CAXTJY010000663.1:1385-2422 GCA_964244395.1 uncultured Rhodovarius sp. | reverse complement strand
GGTGTCGTCCACGCTCAGCGTGGTCTGGGTGATGAAAGCCAGCGGGCGGCCGACCGGCGGCTGCACCACCCGCGCCTGCGCTTCGTCCTCCACCAGCGTCACGCTGCCCTCGGGCAGCTGGCCCATGGTGCCGATGACCTCCGGGTGGTGGTCGTGACCGATCATCAGGATGTGCCGGCCGCGGGCGTGGTGATGCTCGGCCTCGCGATGCACCTTGCTGACCAGCGGGCAGGTCGCATCGAGGAAGAACATCTCGCGCCGCGCCGCTTCGGTGGGGATCGCCTTGGGCACGCCGTGGGCGGAGAACACCACCGGCTTGCCGTCATCGGGGATCTCGTCCAGCTCCTCGACGAAGACGGCGCCCTGCTTTTCCAGGCTCTCGACCACGAAGCGGTTGTGCACGATCTCGTGCCGCACATAGACCGGCGCGCCGTATTGGCGGATCGCCTCCTCGACGATCTTGATCGCCCGGTCCACGCCGGCGCAGAAGCCGCGGGGGCCGGCGAGCAACACATGCAGCTCGGGCTTGGCGGGCGGTACGGGGGCTAGATGGGTGTCGGGCATCGGGCGGCTTTCTTCCGAGGGTGCGGAATCCGGTTCATCGGCGTCTCATAGAGCATCATCGGGCGTGGCGAAATCGCCGTGACGCGAAACATCGGGCGCGGCGGGCTGGACCGGGCGGCGCCGATAGAGGATCACGGGCCGGAGGCCGCGGCTGGGCCGGCCGCAATGGGAGGTAAGCCTATGCGAAACAAGGTTTGGGCGGCTGCGTTGCTGGCGGTGATGGCGCCCGTGGCCGGCTGCGGCGGCGGCCCGCGCGGCGACGACCTGTTGGTCTCGTGCCCCACCCCCGGCCTGCTGGCCGAGGCGGTGGATCTGACGCGGTACCGGGACGCGGCGGTGCCCGACCTGACCAACTTGGTGCTGGATGCCCGGCTGGTCGGCATCGAGAACGGCCGCTGCCTGCGGGCACGCGACGACCGCAGCGTGGTGGTGCAGTTTGGCGTGACGGTCTCGGCCGAGCGTGGCCCGGCGGC
>CAXTJY010000663.1:0-1375 GCA_964244395.1 uncultured Rhodovarius sp. | reverse complement strand
GGTGCTGAACCGGCAGACCTTCGCGCAGACCATCAGCTTCCCGGCCAACAGCACCCGAACGCGGGTGACGTCCGAGCCGATCGAGCTGGTGCTGCCGGTGAGCGCGACGCGGCGGGGAGCGGATTATGGAGTTGTGGTGGGGTTTTTGTTGACGGAGCAGGAACTGGCGGCGAATCGGCGGCGGGGGGCGCGCTGAGGGCGGCCGGGCCTGAGCCGGCTGCGTCGTGGGCGGGCTCCGACCTGGCAACCTCGCCCAACCCAGCTGCGCCGGGCAGCTTCGGCTTTCAGACAGCGCAGGCCCGCGGCAGCGCCGCTGCCTGCCGCAGCACGCCCCGGGTCCGGACCACCCCGGCCGGCCGCACCGCGAGCCCGCCGGCTGCCAGCGCCTCCGCCACCCAGGTGTTGCAGGTGTAAGCCAGGCTGTAGCTGCGGCTGGCGTCATGGAAATGCTGGCCGTAGCGGGACATCACCACGGGCGGCGCCGCCGGGTCGGCCAGGCTCAGCGTCAGGAAGCGCAGCATTCCCGCCAGGCCAGCGGCGTCCAGCGGCAGGCGGATCGCGCCGGCGGGTAGCCCGGGCCATCCCGTCACCTCCACCACCCCTGGGCCGGGGATCGGCCCGGTCAGGATGGTGGCGAGATCCTGTTCCTCGGCGGTGATCCAGTCTCGCTTGCCGAAGCCGAAGGCGATGAACGGGGTGCCGGTGAAACGGCTGGTGGCGGCGCTCAGCGGCCCTGCGATCGCGATGGTCGGCACCAACAGCTCGGTATGCCAGCCGCGATCCACCAGCCAGACAGCGCTGCCCGATTCGGTCGGGCCGCAGGCCGCCGGCGGCAGGATGGCGGCGCAACCCGCCAACGCCATTGCCAGAAAAAGCGCCAAAATGCCCCGCATGCGGCGGTGTAGCGCGCCGCGCCCGTCTTTGTCAGGGGTTGGACGATTGCGCCCACCCCGCCGCCCCTGTAATCCACCGTCACCCGTTGATTCCGCGCGGGAGAGAGGGGCCGAAAAGCCTCCGCCGAAGGCGCAACCGGCCCCCGGAAACGCTCAGGTACCCAGGGCCGCGTGGAATAGGGAACTCTGGAAAGCCCGGGGCGAAAGCACCGGCACCGAAGGAGCAAGGCCGGCCCAACCGGTTAATCTCTCAGGTTCCACGGACAGAGGGGGGTCACGAAACTCGACAGCCGTTTCGCGGCCGGGGGATGCGTGGCCGAAACCGAATCGCTGCTTGAGACACCCCTGGCCGCGCTGCACCGTGAATGCGGCGGGCGCATGGTGCCATTCGCCGGCTACGCCATGCCGGTGCAGTACCCCGCCGGCATCATGGCCGAACACCTGCACACCCGGGCGGGCGCCAGCCTGTTCGACGTGTCGCA
>CAXTJY010000662.1:0-2435 GCA_964244395.1 uncultured Rhodovarius sp. | reverse complement strand
CGGCGCGGCCGGCGAAGAGGCGGGGCAGGGTGGCCCGATGCGACGGCCCCAGCACCACGATCCGCGGCCAGGCCAGCAGCAATGGCCAGGCGTGACGCGGCTTGCGCAAATAGCCTGCCGGGTTGTGCAGCCACAGCACCCGGCGGCCTCGCGGCAGGAGTCGGAACAGCTTGGGCGCCCGGTTGGCGATCACCAGATCGGCCTGCCCCTCCGCCTCGGCGGTCCAGACCGCACCGTCGGCATCGGTCTCCGGCGGCCCGTCGCCCGCCAGTACCGTCACGCCATGGCCGGCGCGGGCCAGGGCGCGGACCAGCATGGCCAGCGCCGTCTCCACCCCGCCGCTGGGCTGAGCGAGCAGCCGCCCGGCCGGCAGGCGCGGGCCTTCGGTGGCCAGCACGATTCTCACTGGTGCCGCTCCGGCTCCAGCCGCGCCTTGAGGTGACTCAGCAGCGGGAACAGCCCGGCGCAGAAGGCCAGCAGCACGCCCCAGCCGCCCTCCCGCCAGCCGCCGCGCGACACCAGCGCCTTGAAGAAGCGGCTGGCGAAGCGGCGAAGATTGCCACGCAGCGTGCCGATATTCCCGGCCTCCAGCATGTCGGCCGCCTTCAGGCTGCTGTAGCGATCGAGCCGGCGCAGCATGTCCGAAATGTCGCGATCGACCTCGTGGCGGATCGCCGCGCCGTCGATGCGCGGGCCCTCGCTTCCCGTCCAGTCCAGCCCCGGATGCACCCGCTGCGCCCGCCAGTGCTTGGCGCCGCGGCGGAACAGGATGGGCTTGGCGGTGGTGCCGAAGCTGCCGGCCCAGCCATACCGCACCAGCCGCTCGCCGATGTAGTTGTCGATGGCGACGCGGTGAAAGCCATGCGGGCTTGTTTCGATGGTGGCGCGGATCAGCTCGGCCAGCGCGGCCGGTACGGTTTCGTCGGCATCCACCTCCAGCACCCAGTCGCCGGTGCAGGCGGCGATGCCGGCGTTCCGGCGCGGCCCTTCCAGCGGCCATTCGCCGACGAGCACGACCGCGCCAGCGGCGCCTGCGATGGCACCGGAGTCATCGGTGCTGCGGTCCAGCACCAGCACGATCTCATCGGCGAAGGCGACGGAAGCCAGGCAGCCAGGCAGCCGCGCCGCCTCGTTCCGCGCGACGATGAGGGCGCTCAGCCGGGTCACGCCGGCACGCGCAGCATGGCGCCGGCGGCTTCCAGCGCGCGGGCCAAGGGCAGCGCTTCCATGCGCGGCAGGCGTTCGAGCTCGCTGGCACCGGCCGGGCTGTCATGCGTGTCGGCCAGCACGGCGCGGGCACGGGGGCCGGAGGGGGCGTATTCATCGGCATTCGTCGGGCCGAACAGCCCCAGGGTAGGCGCACCGGCCGCGGCCGCCAGGTGCATCAGGCCGGAATCATTGCCGATATACAGCGTGGCGCGCGACAGCAGCGCCGCCGCCTGCGGCAAGGTGAGCTGGCCGACCAGGTCGATCGCGCCCGGCAGCGCGGCCAGTACGGGCGCCGCCATGGCGGCTTCCGCATCGCCCGGGCCGCCGAGCACGACCACGGGCAGGTCGAGCGCCCCTGCCAACTGCACGAAGCGTTCCGCCGGCCACACCTTGTAGAACCAGTTCGCGGTCGGGCCGAGGGCGAGGAAGCGCGGCGGCAGTGATGGCAGGGCGGCGGCATCGTCCGCATCCCACCAGGCCACCGGCAGCGGTGGGGGCGCCAGGCCGAGCACCGCGGCCAGGTGCGAAAGGCGGTGGCCAGGCCGGCGGCCGCCCCGCATCACCGCACGCCGGTGCGCCGGCACGACCCACGCCATGGCAGACCCACGCAGATCGACCACCAGGTCCCACCACCGCGTCGCTGCGTGCCGCCACAGCCGCAGCCAATGCGCCGACCAGCGGCGCTTGCGCAGCACCCAAAGTCGTTCAAGCCCCGGCATGCGGGTGAAAACGCCCTCCGCCGCGGGCCCGCAGGCGACGGTGAAACGGGCGCCGGGATACCGGGCCAGCAGATGCGCCAGCAGCCCGGTGGAAAGCACCGCATCGCCGATCCGGGTGGAGGTGATGAACAGGATTCGCACCATGGCGATGTATCACGGTTGAAGCGTCGGGGCGCCCCCGCCACGTTGGCAGGCATGCCAATCTCCCACCTGCCTGCCCGCGGCGTCGTCGAACTTGCGGGCGCCGACCGAGTGGCCTTCCTGCAAGGCCTGGTGTCGAACGACGTGACCCTGGTCGCGCCCGGCCGCTGCATCTGGGCGGCGCTGCTGACGCCGCAGGGCAAGTGGCTGGCGGATTTCTTCATCTTCCACCGGCCGGATGCGCTGCTGCTGGATTGCGAGCGCGAACAGGCCCCCATGCTGGTGGAGCGGCTGGCCAAATTCCGGCTACGGTCGAAGATCGGGCTGCGCGACGCTTCGGCGGGCTTTGCAGTCGTGGCGGGCTGG
>CAXTJY010000661.1:0-2441 GCA_964244395.1 uncultured Rhodovarius sp. | reverse complement strand
GCAGGAGGCGCTGCCCACCCTGATGGCGGCAGCCACCGCGGCGCTCACGCCGCCCATGGGGCCGGTCAGCGTCGAGGTGCCCATCGACATCCAGCGCATGGAGGTCGCGCGCCCCGATTGGTCAAACATCGCGCTCTCCATCCCGCCCGCCGCGCCGCCGGAGCCGCTGGGCCTGGCCGCCGCCATCGCCGCGCTACAGGCTGCGAAGCGCCCGATGCTGTGGCTCGGCAATGGCGCGAAGGGCGCGCGGGCGGCAGCGCTGCGGTTGCTCGATCTGGGCTTCGGTGCCGTCACCTCCTGGAACGGGCGCGGCATCGTTGCCGAGGACGATCCGCGCACGCTGGGCGGTTTGCATGGCGCGGGATCGCCGCCCGTCGCGGAATTTTATGGCTCTTGCGATGCGATGCTGGTCGTCGGCAGCCGGCTGCGCGGGCACGAGACCATGGAGTTCTCGCTGAAGCTGCCCCGTCCGCTGATCCATGTGGACATCGACCCGGCCGCGTATGGTCGTACCTATCAGCCAGACGTGTTCGTCCAGGGCGACGCCGCGCTGACGATGGATGCCATCGCCGGCGCCTTGCAGGCCAAGGGTACCACGTTCCAGAGCGAGCTGGCGGAGCTGAAGAGCCGCGCCGTCGCGGCCTATGCCAGCGGCCTCGGCCCCTACGAAAGCTTTCCGGCCACCTTGCGCCAGGCCATGCCCAGGGATGCGCTGTGGGTGCGCGACATCACCATCAGCAACTCCGCCTGGGGCAACCGCATCATGCCGGTGCTGGGCCCGAACGATGCAGTGCATCCGGTGGGCGCGGCCATCGGCCCAGGCCTGCCGCTGGGCATCGGCGCCGCCCTGGCGGGAAAGGGGCGAAAGGCGATCGCCATGGTGGGCGACGGCGGCTTCGCCATGAACTTGCCGGAGCTGTGGACCGCGGTGCAGGAGCAGGCCGAGCTCGTCATCATGGTGATGAACGACAAAGGGTATGGGGTGATCCGTCATATTCAGGACTTCGCCGCCGGCCGCCGCTTCTACCATGATCTGCAGGGGCCGGACCTGATGCAGTTGGCCGCGCTCGCCGGCCTGCCGGGGCTACGGGTGTCCCGCATCGAGGATTTCGGGCCGATGGTGGCGCAAGCCTTCGCCACCAAGGGACCGGTGCTGCTGGAGATCGACATGGCCGAGATCGGCGAGCACCCGCCCTATGCGCCGTATGATACGGCAAGGAAGGAGCGCTGAGGGCACGAGGGCAGTCCCTGGCTGACGACGGTGTTGCCGGCCCCGTCTATGCTGTGCAGCCGCCTTACGGGCAGTCGGCAGACCGGGCGGGCCGGCCCACTAGGAATGCGACGTGGCTGCTAGATTGTCAGCCGGCGCGGACCGTGCCGAAGGGAGAGCGCCGGTGTGGCGCAAGGTCGCGCAGCACGGCGTGGAAGACCTGGCGGTAGTCGGATGCGATGGCGAGGTCCACGCCATCCTCCAGCGCATCATCGGCCAGCCCCGGCCAGGGGCCGAAATGACGCCCGAGCTGCCCTGGCTCCGCCTGCTGCCCACGAAAGCTGAAGATGGTGCCGGCGCGCCCATGGTCGGTGCCGCCGCTGCGGTTGCTGCGCAGCCGCCGGCCAAATTCGCTGGCCACCAGCACGCGCCAGCGCCGTTGCAGCCCTGCCAGGTCGCGATCGAAGGCACCGAGGCCTTCGGAGAGCATGCGTACCTCATGCGCCATGCGCCAGGTCTGGCCCTCATGCATGTCCCAATTGTCCACGTCGATGGCTGCCGCGGTGAGGCCGGGATGGATTTTCGCCAACTGCGCAACGGTGCGCAGGGTTTGACCAAAACCGTGGAACGGGCCGTAATCCACGCCGTTGGCCGGGCGGTAGGCGGTGATGCGACCTGACGCATCGCGCGGCAGCAGCGCCTCGATCGAGGCCATACCGGCCAGAACCTCGCGCCCCGCCCGCGCGGCGGGGCCAGGGGCGCCGGCATGCAGCGCGCGCAACATTTCGGCCCCAAACGCGCCGCCGGGCAGTGGCAACCCGCCATCCAGCGACGGCAGCGCCTGTGCCATCGCAGCGCCTTGCAGTTCCGGCGGTAGCCGCACCTGTGCGGCGACGGCGCGCACCGTGGCATCGCTAGGCGCCAACCATTGCGCCAGCCAGCCGGGCCGATCCAACAAGCCGCCACGCACGGGTCTGCCGTCGCCATAGCCCATCAGCCGCTGCGCATCGAAGTGGCTGCGAGTCTGTTCCGGCAGCCCGGCCGCGGGCCAGATCGCCATCCGGCCTTCATTCCAGATGCGCGCCAGGTCGCCCGCCTGCCGATGCAGCCGGAAATCCACCGCCGGCGAAGCATCCAGCCGATGCCCTGCCAGATCTCCGGATGTATGATTCCGCAAATCGGCCGCGCGTATGTCGTTGAATCGCGCGTCGTCGGCCGGGGAGAGGAAGTG
>CAXTJY010000660.1:0-2450 GCA_964244395.1 uncultured Rhodovarius sp. | reverse complement strand
CGGCACCATCATGAATTCCAGCCGCACCCCGATCCCGTAGGCCGCGAGCGCCGCCGTCCCGTGCGCCGCCACCAGACCCGTCACCAGGAGCGTCGTGACATTGGCCAGCAGCGCCATGACAGAGGCGATGATCCCGACCGAGAGGATGCGCCGGAACAGCGCGGGGTTCAGCGCCGCGTCGATCTCGCGCTGGAAGGACAGGATGCTGCCGGTGATGCCCAGGAAGACCATCACCAGGCCCAGCACCAATCCAACCCAGCGGTGCAGCCACAGCAAGGTGGGTTTCACTGTCATGCGTCGGCCCAACGTCGGAGAAGGTTGTGATAAACGGCGGTGAGCTGAACCGGCGCGCGATGCGGCGCCGGCAAATCCTCGCGCAGCCGGTTGATCGTCATGTCCAGATCGAACAGCAGGCTGCGCTCGCCATCGTCACGCACCATGCTCTGGACCCAGAAGAAAGAAGCCAACCGCGCCCCACGGGTGACGGGCATGACGCGGTGCAGGCTGGTGGCGGGGTAGACAACCATGTCACCGGCGGCGAGTTTCACCCGCTGCTCGCCATAGGTGTCCTCGACGACCAGCTCGCCGCCGTCATAACTGTCGGGGTCGGCCAGGAACAGCGTGCAGGAAACGTCGGTGCGAATCCGGTGCGCCGTGCCGGTCACCTGGCGGATCGCATTATCGACATGCGCGCCGAAGGTCATGCCGGGATCGTAGCGGTTGAACAGCGGCGGAAAGACCCGCGCCGGCAGCACGCCGGCGATGAAATGCGGGTTGAATTCCAGCGCGGCAAGCACGACGCCGCCGGCCTCCCGCGCCGCCGCGCTGTTCTCCGCCAGTTGCAGATTGTCCTTCACCGTGGCCGATTGATGGCCGGCGGTGGCACGCCCATCGATCCACTCGGCCCCGGCGAGGAGGCGCTGCACACGCGCCAGCGCCTCGCCGCTCAGGACCTCGGGGATGTGCAGCAGCATCAGAACCGCGCGGTGAGCGAGCCGATGACGGTACGGCCCGCGCCCGGTGTGACGTTGCCCTGGTACACGCCTTCGTAGAACCGCCGGTCCGTGAGGTTCAGCATGTTCAGCCGCGCCGTCAGGCCCTGTGTCACCTGCCACGAAACGGTGGCGTCGAACCGCGCATAGGCCGGCACCCGGTTGGTGTTCGTGGTGTTGGCGAAGCGGCTGTCGATGTAGCTGACGCCGCCGCCCACGGTCACGTTCCAGGGCAGATCATAAGTGGACCAGACCGTCGCCGTGTTCCGCGGCGTGTTCAGCAGCCGGCGGCCGCGCTCGGCCGGGTTGTTGGACGTCTCGGTGCGGCTGTCCAGGAAGGTGTAGCCGGCGATGATGTTCCAGCCCGGCAGGATGGAGCCGCTGGCGGAGAACTCGAACCCATCCACCCGCTGGCGGCCCTGCAACACGTTCACGGTGGCATTGATCGGGTCCACCGTGCGGGCATTGGTCTTCTCGATGCGGAAGACGGCGCCGCGCAGTTCCATCGTTTCGGTGACGTCCCAGCTCGCCCCGATCTCGTAGGACTGGTTGCGTTCCGGCGCCAAATTGCCGTTCGCGATGGTGAGCGCAAGGCTTTCGACCGAGGGGTTGAACGAGGTGCCTGTGGCGAAGTAGGTCCGCACGCCGCGTACCGGCTTGAAGATCAGGGCGCCGCGATAGCTGAACATACCGTCGTTGCGGCTGAAGTTCTGGCCCGCGAGGGCGCGGTTGTTGAAGCTGGAATCAAAATTCTCGTAGCGGATGCCGCCCAACACCTCGAAATACTGGCCGATCCTGATCTGGTCCACCAGGAAGACTGCGACGCGGCTGGCGCTCGCCCGGTTGTCCTGGGTCAGCGAGCGGTTTTCGACGTAGCCGGGCGACTGGAAGAAGTTTGGATTGACCAGGGTCGCGTCAGGCCGGATGGCGGTGTAGCGGCGCAACTGCGCCGTTTCATGCCCGACCTCCAGCCCGGCCACGATGGAATGGCGCAGCGGCCCGGTATTGGCCAGCAACCTTAGTTCCGTCTGGTTTTCCAGGATCGAGCTGATGCCCACGCGGTCCTGCGCCTGTCGCGTCACCATGATGTTGCCCAGGGGCGTGAGCCCGGTGACCGTGCCGATGACCCGCGGAGCGGTGGCGGTGATGTTGCGTTCGTAATTGCCGTAGCGGGTGATGTTGCGCAGCGTGATGGCGTCGTTGAAGCGGTGCTGGACGGTGCCGGTGATGACGTCGGTGGTGTAGCGCTCGCGGTCGACGTTCGACAGGCCGTAGAAGGTGCGCTGGTTCACCACCGCTGGGCGGCCCGCGATGAAGGGCACGCCGAAATCGGGCACATTGTCTTCCTGCTGATGCAGGTATTGCAGGGTGAACTGGGTGTTGGTGCCGAGGCCGAAGGTGATGGACGGTGCGATGCCGTAGCGCCGGTTGGTCACCCGGTCGCGATTCGCCACATCC
>CAXTJY010000659.1:0-2450 GCA_964244395.1 uncultured Rhodovarius sp. | reverse complement strand
CCATACCGTCAACAATACCGTTCGTGGATGAGCCGTTCCGGACGACGAACATGTCGTCGCCGCCGCCCAGCTCGACGGTACGGGCGGCCGCGCTGGTCAAGGCGCCGGCATTGTCGAAGATGATCGGGCCGGCATCGAAGAACGACACGAACGCCTGGCGACCGGTCGAGGTGATGCTGCCGGTGTTGCGGATGTACACAGTGCCGGTGAACGGCGTGTCCACGTAGATGGCGTCGTTGCCGCCGCTGATCGTGCCGGCATTGTCGATGGTCGGATTGGCGAAGGTGCCGGTGAAGGCGCCATTGATCGAGGGATTCAAGTAGACCGCGGTGCTGCCGGAAACCAGCAGGCTGGCGCCCGCGGCCACCCGGCCTGTCTGCCCGCCATCCACGAACTGCTGCACCGTGACGGTGCCGGAGGTGATGTTGAAGCTGCTGGCCATGCCGTTCCGTTTCCGAGGGTTCCCCGAGGGCTTGAAGCCAACAGGCCGGCACGGGTCAACGTCCCACGCGTAGCAAGGCGCGGAACCTAGTCGATCCGCACCCCGGAAGCCTGCGCCACCGGCCGCCACCGCGCCTGCTCCGCCACCAGGAATCGCCCGATCTCCGGCGGGCTCAGCACCCCGCCGACCTCGATGCCGGCCCGCTCCATGATCGCGCGCATGCTTGCGTCCGCCAGCGTGCCGTGAATGGCGGAAGCCAGCCTGGCCCGGGTGCTGTCGGACGTGCCCGCCGGCAGCATCACCCCCATCCACAACGCAGCCTCGAAGAGCTGCTTCAGCGCCTCCGCCACCGTCTGCACGTCGCCCAGCAGCAGGCTGCGCCCGGCGCTGCACACCGCCAGAATGCGGATTTGGCCGGCACGCTGCGCGTCGATCAGGGCCGCAAGCGTGTCGCACACCGCATCAACCTCGCCGGCCAGCAGCGCCGCCAGGGCCGCGCCGCCGTCGGGATAGGTCATGTGCGGCATGTCGATGCCACGCGCTTCCTGCTTCAGCGCCTCCATCGCCAGATGCGGATAGGTGCCGGCGCCCTGGCTGCCGTAGCGCCGCTCGCCGGGTCGGACCCGGATGATGGAGAGGAATTCCACCAGCCCGCGCGCCGTATCTGGCCGCACCGCGACCCCGATCGTGGCGGCGCCAACCACGGAGACCGGCACGAGGTCGCGCAGCGGATCGAAGACCGGTCGTTCCGCGAGCAGCGGATACAACACCAGCGTGCCCGCGGTGCCGAACAGCATGGTCCGCCCATCCGGCCGCGCCTGCACGACCTCCAGGGTGGCCAGCGAACCATGGCCGCCGGGCCGGTTCTCCACCGCCACCGTCCGGCCCAGCGCCGGCCCGATGCGCGCCGCGAGCCAGCGAGCGAATCGATCGGCTTGGCTGTCCTGCGCAAAGGGTACGAGCATCCGCGCCGGCCCCTCCTGCGCCAACGCCGGTCAGGCAAGTCCGGCGGTCAGCAAAGGGCGGCGCCGCATCATGAGTCCTCGCGATCTCGTGATCCTATCCCGATGCGAAGCCCTGCACCAGACTTCCCGACAGCAGCCGCCAGCCATCCACCAGCACGAAGAAGATCAACTTGAACGGCAGCGCCACCACCGATGGCGGCAGCATCATCATGCCCAGCGACATCAGCAGCGAGGCGACCACCATGTCGATCACCAGGAACGGCAGGAACAGGATGAAGCCGATCTCGAAGGCGCGCTTCAGTTCGCTGACCAGATAGGCCGGCATCAGCACCCGCCACGGTGCCTCGGCCGCCGGCGTGGCGGGCAGCTGCGCGAGGCTGGAGAACAAGCCGAGATCAGCCTCCCGCACCTGCGCCGCCATGAAGCGGCGGAACGGTTCGGACGCCGCGGCCAGCCCCTCCATCGGCTCCAGCCGGCCCTCATTCATCGGCACCACGCCGGCGATCCAGGCCGCCTCGAAAGTGGGCTGCATGACGAAGAAGGTCAGGAACAGCGCAAGCCCGATCAGCACCGGGTTGGGCGGTACCCCCTGCGCCCCGATGGCGGTGCGCAGCAGGGACAGCACGATGACAATCCTCGTGAAGGCGGTAGCCATCACCAGCAGCGAGGGCGCCAGCGACAGCAGCCCGACCAGCGCGGCCAGCTGCAACAGCCGCGCACTGGCGCCCGGCTGGCTGCCGCCCATGTCGATGCTGACGGATTGCGCCAGGGCCGGGCCGGCCACGAGCATCAGGGATACGATCCAGCGCATCACGGCGTCCGCTCCGGCAGCCAGCCCACCACCTGGTCGCCCACCAGCAGCAACTCCCGCCCATCGACCCGCAGGATCAGGGCGCGGCGCCGCGCATCCACCGCCAGCGCCGCCTGCACGCTCAACCGCGCGCCGGGGGAGGCGCCGGCCAGGCGGCTGCCGCGGGCCAGCCGCGCCAGCAGGAAGGCAAGCCCCAGCACCGCCAGCAGCGCGCCGGCGGCCTGGACGAACT
>CAXTJY010000658.1:0-2451 GCA_964244395.1 uncultured Rhodovarius sp. | reverse complement strand
CGGTCGCGCGCGGCCAGGTGCTGGGCCTCGTCGGCGAATCCGGCTCCGGCAAGACGGTCACCGGCTTCTCCATCATCGGCCTGGTCGATCCGCCCGGCCGCATCGTGTCGGGCGACATCCTGTTCCAGGGCCGCAACCTCGTCGGCATGCGTGAGCCGGAGCTGCGTGACCTGCGCGGCAACCGCATCGCCATGATCTTCCAGGACCCGATGATGACGCTCAATCCCGTCCTGCGCGTCGATACGCAGATGATCGAGACCGTCCAGGCGCATCAGAAGGTGGACCGGGAGACGGCGCGCCAGCGCGCCCGCGACACGCTGGGCATGGTGGGCATCCCCAGCCCCGATGAGCGGCTGAAATCCTATCCGCACCAGTTCAGCGGCGGCATGCGCCAGCGCGTCGCCATCGCCATCGCCCTGCTGCACCAGCCCGACCTCATCATCGCCGACGAGCCGACCACCGCGCTCGACGTCACCATCCAGGGCCAGATCCTGGCCGAAGTGCAGAAGCTGGCGGCGACGACGGGCACCGCCATCATCTGGATCACCCATGACTTGTCCGTCGTCGCCGGCCTGGCCGATGAGATTGCGGTGATGTACGCCGGCCGGATCGTCGAACAGGGCCCGGTGGACGAGGTGCTGGATGCCCCCTTCCACCCCTATACCCATGGCCTGATCGGCAGCGTGCCCAGCCGCAACCTGCGCGGCGTGCCGCTGCGGCAAATCCCTGGAACGACCCCAAGCCTGATGTCCCTGCCGCCCGGCTGCGCCTTCAAGACACGCTGCGAACGCGCCGATGCCGCCTGCGAGGTCATGCCCGACCTGTTCCCGCTGGCCCCCGCCCGCGCCGCCCGCTGCGTCCACCCCTACAACGTCGCGGTGCCGGCATGAGGCGCACTCAGGCCGGAACCAGCCGCCGCGTTCACCCCGGCGGCACCGTGATGCCAGCATGACCCCCGACCAGCCCCGCGCCGGCCGCCAGTCGGCCGAACCCATTATCGAGCTGTGCGGCCTGACCAAGCGGTTCGAGAAGAAGCTCGACCTCGCCGGCCGCCTCCTCAAGCGCGTCGGCGCCCCGGTGCGCGAGGAGATCGTCCACGCCGTGGACGGCGTGGACCTGGCCATCGCCCGGGGCGAGGTCGTCGGCCTCGTCGGCGAATCCGGCTGCGGCAAATCCACCCTCGGCCGCATGGTGGCCGGCATCATGACGCCCAGTGAGGGCGAGATGTTCTGGCGCGGCGCCAATGTGAAGACCCTCACCCCGGACGCCGCGCGTGAGGCCAAGCTGCGCACGCAGATGATCTTCCAGGACCCCTACGCCTCGCTCAACCCGCGCATGAAGGTGGAGATGATCGTCGGCGAGGCGCCGCTGCATCACGGCATGACCGACCGGGCGGGATGGGCGGCCTATGTCGATGCGCAGATGCGCCGGGCCGGCCTCGATCCGTCCTTCAAATCCCGCTACCCGCACCAATTCAGCGGCGGCCAGCGGCAGCGCATCGGCATCGCCCGCGCCCTGGCGGTGCAGCCGGAATTCATCGTCTGCGACGAGGCGGTGGCGGCGCTGGACGTCTCCATCCAGGCGCAGATCCTCAACCTGTTCATGGCGCTGCGGCGTGAGCTGGACCTGACCTACCTCTTCATCAGCCACGACCTCGGCGTGGTCGAGCACCTCAGCGACCGCGTCGTCATCATGTATCTGGGCCGCGTCGTCGAGCAGGCTGATGCGGAAGAGATCTTCGCCCGCGCCAACCACCCGTACACTCAATCGTTGCTGGCGGCGGTGCCGCGGATCGAGGCCCGCAAGCGCGCCTTCGCCGTGGTGCAGGGCGAAATCCCCTCGCCGCTGGACCCGCCACCCGGCTGCCACTTCCACCCCCGCTGCCGGCACGCCTTCGAGCGCTGCCGGGTAGAGCGGCCGGCCCTGCGGGAGATCGCGCCGGGGCATCTCAGCGCATGCCACCTGAACGGCTGAGCAGGCTGTCATCCGGCGACGAACGGTCGTCGGCCTCCCTGCCAAAGCGTCGCCACCGGCGGCCGATGCACCTGATGGCCACGCCAGATGCACACACCGCCCCATCGCGCCCATTGGATAGGCGCCGGGTTGCTCGGCGAGCTACTGGCGGGCCGGGCGGCGGCCAGCGGCGCACCGTCGGCCGATGCCCATGGTGACCGCTATGCACAGGCAAGCACCGCCCTATTTCGCCCAATGGGAGAGCGCCGGCTTGGTCGGCGAATTCCTGGCGGGCCGGGCGGCGGCCAGCGATCCGCTATGGCCCGCCAGCGGCGCGGGCTCCGCCGAGGAATATGCGCTGTGGGCGGATCATCTGTGCGGGATGGCCTGCCTCAGGATGGCGCTGGCCGCCCGTTCCGGCCCGCAAGCGGCCCTTGCCGGGGCCGTGGAATCCGTGCGGGACATGTCCATTCACGCCCTGCGCCGCGCCGTGCAGTC
>CAXTJY010000657.1:0-2455 GCA_964244395.1 uncultured Rhodovarius sp. | reverse complement strand
TGCGCTGGAGGAGCTGGCGCGCATCGAGCCGGGGGAACGCCTGCTGGTGCATGGCGGCGCCGGCGCGGTCGGGCTGGCGGCGCTGCAGGTGGCCCTGAATGCCGGGGCGCGGGTGGTGGCCACGGCGGGCAGCCCGGCCAAGCGCGCCTTCCTGCGCGAAGCCGGGGCCGAGTTGGTGCTGGACAGCCGCGACCCCGGCTTCGCCGACCGGCTGCGCGCGGCCGGCATCGATGGCGTGGATGTGGCGCTGAACTCGCTGGCGGGGGAGGCGATGGAGCGCAGCATGGGGCTGATGCGGCCCTTTGGCCGTTTCCTGGAGCTGGGCAAGCGGGACTTCGCCGAGAACCGGCGGGTGGCGCTGCGGCCGCTGCGGCGCAACGTGACCTATTTCGCGGTGGATGTGGATGAACTGCCGCGGGCCCGGCCAGCGGTGGCGGAGCGTCTGCTGGCCGGCATCGCCCAGCGGCTGGCCAACGGCCTGTTCCAGCCGCTGCCTTTCGCGCTGCGGGAGGCGGATGAGGTGGAGGCGGCGTTCCGCACGCTGCAGGCGAGCGGGCAGATCGGCAAGCTGGTGATCGCCCCGCCGGCGCAGGCGGAGACGGTGGCGCGGCGGGACTGGCACCCGGGCAACGGCACTGTGGTGGTGCTGGGCGGCGTGCAGGGTTTCGGGCTGGCGGCGGCGCAGTGGCTGGCGGCGCAGGGGGTTTCGCGGCTCGCGCTGGTGTCACGCCGCGGGGCGGCCACGCCGGGGGCGGATGCCGCGCTGGCCGGGCTGGGGCCAGGCGCCCGCGCCCATGCCTGCGACGCGACGGACGAGGCGGCGCTGGCGGCGGTGTTGGAGGCGATCCGCAAGGACGGGCCGATCACCGGGGTGGTGCATGCCGCGGCGGTGTTCGAGGACGGCACGGCAGCGGCGCTGGATGCCCGCCGCACCGCCCGGGTGCTGGCGGCCAAGCTCGGCATCGCCGAGAATCTGGACCGGCTGACGGCGGACGATCCGCTGACGCTGTTCCTGCTGTTCAGCTCGGCCACCGTGCCGGTGGGCAGCCCAGGCCAGGCCGCCTATGTCGCGGCCAATGCGGCGATGGAAGCGGTGGCGCGGCGGCGCGTGGCCGCAGGCCGGCCGGCCTGCGCGGTGCAATGGGGGCCAATCGCCGATGTGGGCGTGCTGGCCGGCGACGAGGCGACGGCGGCCGGCCTGTCGCGCCGGCTGGGCGCGGTGGCGCTGCCGGCGACGCAGTGCCTGGCTGCGTTGCCGGCCATCCTGGCCTCCGGCGTGCCGGTGGCGGGGGTGGCGCGCATTTTGTGGCAGCAGGCCGGGGCGGCGCTGCCCATCCTGGCCGAACCCAGCTTCGCGGCAGTGCGCGCTGCCCTGGAACAGGGCGGCGAGAGCGACGGTCCGGACCTTCGCCGCCGCATCCAGGGCCTGCCGGAGGACGAGGCGCTGGCGGTGGTGCGTGACGCGGTGCGGGCGGAGCTCGGCCGCATCCTACGCCTTCCGCCCAATGCCATCGCGCCCGAGGCGCCGCTGCCCGGCCTGGGGTTGGACAGTCTGGGCGGGATGGAGCTGCGCACCGGGCTGGAACGCCGCATGGGTAGCGCCGTGGCGCTCAGCGCCGTCACCGAGGACCTGACGGTGGAGACGCTGGCGCGGCGGATGCTGGAAAGCCTGTCCGACGACGGGCAGGACGATGCGGCCTTGAATGCGCGCATCGCCGCCTACGAACCGCCGGCGCCGGGCGGCCCCACGGTGCCGGCCACCGGCGCCACGCTGCCGCAGCCGGCCGGCGCCGGGCGGGCGATGCCTGCCGGGGATCGGGCGCTGCCCGCCGGGGACCGGCCATTGAAAGACGCCGCGGAATGAGCAGCAAGGCGGCGGGGCTGACGCTGGCGGCCCGCGCCGCGCTGCTGGCGCGGCTGGGCCGGCGTGAGGCTGCCCCCACCAACACCACCGCCGGCCGCGACTTCTCATCCCTGCCGTCGGCGCGCGAGCTGGCGTTGGTGCGCGCCGGCGCCGAGACGATGGACATCCCCAACCCGTTCTTCCGCACGCATGAGGGGGTCGCCGGCGGGCACAGCACCATCGGCAACCGCGACCTCATCAATTTTTCCAGTTACAACTACCTCGGCCTGAACGGCGACGAGCGGGTGGCGGCGGCGGCGCATGCGGCGATCGACCGGCACGGCGTCTCCGCCAGCGCGTCGCGCATCGCCTCCGGCGAGCGGCCGGTGCATGCGGCGCTGGAGGCACGGCTGGCGGCGCTGTACAGGGCGGAGGCGGCGCTGTGCTTCGTCTCCGGCCACGCCACCAACGTCACCGTCATCGGCTCCCTGCTCGGCACCCGTGACCTGATCCTGCACGACGCGCTGATCCACAATTCGGCGGTGGAGGGCGTGCGGATCTCCGGCGCCAAGCGCGTCGCCTTCGCCCATAACGACTGGGCGGCGGCGGAGC
>CAXTJY010000656.1:0-2456 GCA_964244395.1 uncultured Rhodovarius sp. | reverse complement strand
GGCGCCGCCACCGTGGCCGAACTGCTGCGCGAGATCGGCCTCGACACCCGCAAGGTGGCCGTCGAGCGCAACGAGGAGATCGTGCCGCGCAGCACCTACGCCGCGGCCGCGCTGGCGCCGGGCGACCAGCTGGAAATCGTGCATTTCATCGGGGGCGGCTGATGGACGACAGCTGGAGCGTCGCCGGCCGCAGCTTCACCTCACGCCTGATCGTCGGCACCGGGCGCTACAAATCCCTGGAGGAGACAGCGGCGGCGACCGAAGCCTCGGGCGCCGAGATCGTCACCGTGGCGCTGCGCCGGATCAACACATCCGACCCCGCGGCGCCCATGCTGCAGGATTTCGTCCGGCCCGACCGCTACACCTACCTGCCAAATACTGCCGGCTGCCACACCGCGAAGGACGCCGTGCGCACCCTGCGCCTGGCGCGCGAAGCCGGCGGCTGGAACCTGGTGAAGCTGGAGGTGCTCGGCCCGCCCCCCTATCTGTATCCGGACATGGCGGGCACCATGGAGGCCGCGGCGGCGCTGATCGCTGACGGCTTCGAAGTGATGGTGTACTGCGCCGACGACCCGATCGCGGCGAAGCGGCTGGAGGAGATGGGTTGCGTCGCCATTATGCCGCTGGGCGCGCCCATCGGCTCCGGGATGGGGGTGGTAAACCCCTACATGATCCGCAGCATCAAGCAGAATGCGCGGGTACCGGTGCTGGTCGATGCCGGGATCGGCACCGCGTCGGATGCGGCGCTGGCGATGGAACTGGGCTGCGACGCGGTGCTGTTGAACAGCGCCATCGCGCATGCGGATGACCCCGTGCTGATGGCGACGGCGATGAAGCACGCGGTGATCGCGGGGCGGGCGGCGTATCTCGCGGGGCGGATGCGGAAAGATTACAGGGCCGATGCGTCGAGCCCCACGGGTGGGCTGATTGCCGCAGCTCCTGTCGACGGCGGAGAAGTTCGCGACCACCTCCATCAGGCGGCCGGCTGAGAGCGGCTTCAGCGGCAGCGTCGCGCTGCCCGATCATCCTGCCGGCGAGGCTGTAATCGCCGCGGCGACAGAGCCGCTGTGATGAATGCCGAGTCGGCCCATCTTCATTGCCGTGTGAGATATTTGCTGCAGAGACCTCTCAGCAGGCCCTGCAAAATCTGGCGCACCTCAGGACACACGCCACGTCAAAATGCTAAACGCAAATGCGAGTCACTTGCATTTATCATCATGCCATGCTCTACACCATCCCAGGCCTGGGATGCTCCCGGCCCGCCCACGCGGTCATGAGAGTCAGGAGTTTGATCGGCACACCACCTCGGAAAACGCCGGAGCCGCACGCCGCGCGCAGGCCTCCGACGCCCCCTGGCCATGCAGAGCGGGATCCACAAGCGACGTTCACCAGCGAACAACTTCTGGCCGGTCAGCGCGAATGTTCGATTCTGCACGGCAATGAACGCTACAGGCTTCGCCTCACCGGCAACAATAAACTGATCCTCACCAAGTAACACGACGCCAAGCCAGCCAACCGGTTGCATCGCAATCGACCTCGCCAGCCAGGCCCGCCCAACCCTTTTGGACGAGACCCGACATGGCCCAGAACTCCCACCCCTCCACCCTCGCAATGATCGGTGTGCTGCTCACCGCGCTGCCCGCGGCCGCGCAATCGCCGGCCGACGCCACCACGACTCTGGCCCCGGTGACCACCACCGCCACCCGCGGCGCCCGGCCGGTGGACGAGGTGCCGGCCACCGTCACCGTCATCGACGCGCAGCAGCTGGAACGGCAGAACGCGGTGCGGCCGCAGGACGCGATCCGCTACGAGCCGGGCATCCAGTTCTCCAACTCGCCGCTGCGTGGCGGCGGCGGCAACTTCGTCATCCGCGGCATCGGCGAGAACCGGGTGCGGGTGCTGACAGACGGGGTTCGGCTGCCGGATTTCCCGGAAAGCAACGTGGGCGCCGGCACCTTCAACCGCGACTTCGTCGATCTGGAGAACGTCCGCCGTCTGGAGATCGTCCGCGGTCCCGCTTCGGCGCTGTACGGGTCGGACGCGATCGGCGGCGTGGTGAACTACATCACCAAGGACCCAAGCGACTACCTGGCGCCCGGCCGCAACACCTTCATCGGCGGCCGCTTCGGCTATAGCGGCGCCGACCGTTCGACCACCGAGAACGTCACCGCCGCCGCGCGCATGGGCGATTTCGACGCCATGCTGCTCTACACGCGGCGCGACGGCCATGAGGTGCGGCCGTTGGGCCGGCTGATCCCGAACCGGCAGGATTACGCGGTGAACAGCCTGCTGGGCCGCATCGTCTGGCGCGCCACACCGGGCGACACCTTCCGGCTGACCGGGGAGTTCCTGGAGCGCACCACCAACACCAACATCCTGACCGACCGGGCGTTCGCCCCCGGGCAGGGCGGGGGGCCCGGCACGGCGGTGCAGAACAGCCGCGGCGAGGACACCAC
>CAXTJY010000655.1:0-2461 GCA_964244395.1 uncultured Rhodovarius sp. | reverse complement strand
GACGCGCGGGCCAAGGCGAACCGCGCCATCGCCGCCATCGACTGGCCGGAAGGGTACAGCCGCACCGACATCGGCGGGCGCGCGTTGCGGGGCGAGGGCTGAGCAGACGGTCGGGTAAGGTCGGAGGCAAGGTATCGGCGTGCCCTCCGGCGACGGGCGACGCGCTTGGCGGCCCGACGCAACCGCGCCTCTCCACCCTGCTCAAGCACGGATCAGCGCCTCCGCGGTGACGAAGCCCAGGAACTCCCACGTCCCGCCGCCCGGCCGGAACATGCCCATCGTCCCCTCGGCGAATTCCTGCTGGCCGAGCCCGCGCCCCAGCACGCCACCCAGCGGCACGATATGCCCCACCAGCACCCGGTTGCCGACGCCCGGCACCGGCTGGGCCAGCAACGCCGACACCGCGCGGACATCCGCGCCCGCATCGCCGGCCGTATAGTCGTCGGCGATCAGGTTGGGGTGGATGCGCGGCGCCGGCCCGAAGGCCAGCTCGGCCGTCTCCAGCGCCCGGTACACCTCGCTGGTCAGCACCTCCGCCACCCCGATTCCCAGCCGGCGGAAGGCCTCGCCCAGGGCGCGCGCCTGCACCTCGCCCGCCGCCGAGAGATTGCGCTGCGCCGCACGCACGCCGCGCCGGCCGGTGTCCTGCTGCGACCTGTCGGTGATGGCGTGGCGCAGGTACAGGTTCAGGCCGCCGGCCTGCAGCAGGGGCAGCATCGGGGTGGTCTGGCCGCGGGCCGGCCACGCGGTCCCGGCGGCCAGGAGGAAACGCCTGCGCACCCCGCCTGATCGCCCGACCCGCCCGCCGCAGGCAAGTCTTTCATGGACATTCCGGCCGCGACGGCACCAACATGCTGAAAAATAACGGAGGACCGCCATGCCGACCCGTCGTGTCCTGGCGCTTGCGGCCCTGGCCACACCGACGCTCGCCCAGGCCGGCTTCCCGAACCGCCCCATCCGCCTGCTGGTGCCTTGGCTTGCGGGCGGCGCCACCGACGCCGTGTTCCGGGTGCTGGCCGAGGTCGCCGGCCGCCAGCTCGGCCAGCCGGCGCTGATCGAGAATCGGCCCGGCGCCAGCGGCACACTGGGTGTCGCGCTGATGGCGCAGGAGGCGCGCGGCGATGGCCATCTCGTTGGCCAGATGCCGGTCACCATGTTCCGCCTGCCCGCCATGTCGCGCCGCCCGACGTTCGACCCGGCGACCGATTTTACCTGGATCATCCACCTCACCGGTTACGTCTTCGGCATCGTCGTGCGCAGCGACAGCCCGTGGCAGACCTTCGAACAGTTCGTCGCCCACGCCCGCGCCAACCCAGGCGCCGTCACCTACGGCACGCCCGGCGTCGGGTCGTCGCCGCAGATCGGCATGGAGCGCATCGGCCGCGAGGCCGGCGCCGAGTTCCTGCACGTGCCGTTCCGCGGCGGCGCCGACACGACGCAGGCCCTGCTGAGCAGCAGCATCAGCGCGGTGGCGGACAGCACCGGCTGGGCGCCGCTGGTGCAGGAGGGGCGCTTCCGCCTGCTGGTGGTGTGGAGCGGCGAGCGGGCACGGCGCTTCCCCGAGGTCCGCACCCTGCGCGAATGCGGCATCGACCTGGTGAGCGACAGCCCTTTCGGCCTGGGCGGGCCGAAGAACATGGATCCCGGCGTGGTCCGCGTGCTGCACGACGCCTTCAAGACGGCGCTGCACGACCCGGCCCATCTGGCCGCACTGGAGCGTTACGACATGCTGCTGCGCTACATGGACAGCGAGGCCTATGCCAACTTTGCACAGCGGCAGCACGCGGAGGAGAGCGCCATGGTGCGCGCGCTGGCCCTGCGGATGGATTGACCCTACCTTGCACCGGCCCGATATCCCGGCCAGGAAACGCCGGAGAAACAACATGATCAACCGCCGCACGCTGGGCCTTGCCGCCCTGGGCGCCCCCGCCTTCGCCCAGCAGAACTTCCCCTCCGCTCCCATCCGCATGCTCGTCCCCTGGGGCGCCGGCGGCACCACCGACGTGCAGATGCGGGCGCTGTGCCAGGCGGCGTCCAGCCGCCTCGGCCAGCCGGTGGTGGTGGAGAACCGCGCCGGCGCCGGCGGCGTGCTGGGCGCGCAAGCCATGCTGACGGCCCGGCCCGACGGCTACACCATTGGCCAGATGCCGATCTCGGTGTTCCGACAGCCGTTGCTGAACAGCCGGGCGCTGTTCGACCCGCTGACCGACTTCTCCTACATCATCCACGTCACCGGCTACCTGTTCGGCACCGTGGTCCGGCCCGAGGCGCCGTGGCGCACCATGGCCGAGCTGATCGCCCATGCCCGCGCCAACCCCGGCCGGCTGAATTACGGCAGCCCCGGGGTCGGCACCTCGCTGCACCTCACCATGGAGCAGATCGCGCAGCGTGAGCGCATCGAATGGACCCACGTGCCCTTTCGCGGCTTCGCCGAGAACATCCACTTTCAATAGCTTCCGGG
>CAXTJY010000654.1:0-2463 GCA_964244395.1 uncultured Rhodovarius sp. | reverse complement strand
TGGGCAGCTCCACCCATTCATACGCGTCCGCATACACCGCCAGATACCATTCATTGATGGCGACGGGATCGACGCCCGCCAGCAGGGCGAAATTCCCGGTGATCATCAGGCGCTGGATGTGATGCGCGTAGGCCAGCCGCTCCGTCGCCCCCACCGCTTCCCGCATGCAGGTCATCGAGGTTGGTGCGCCCCAATAAAACCCCGGCAGCGCCCGGTCTGCGCCCAGCGCGTTCAGCCCGGCATACCCCGGCATCTTCAGCCAATAGAGGCCGCGGACATATTCGCGCCAGCCCAGGATCTGGCGGATGAAGCCCTCCACGGCATTCAGCGGCGCGTGCCCCGCGCGATACGCTGCCTCGGCCGCCTCGCAGGCCTCGCGCGGCAGCAACAGGCCGCAATTGAGGCTGGTCGAGATCAGGGCGTGGAACAGGCTGTCCTCGCCCGCCGCCATCGCGTCCTGATAGTCGCCGAAGAACGGCAGCCGGTGGGCGATGAAGTCCTCCAGTGCCTGCCTTGCGTCGCGCGCGGTGACGGGCCAATTGAAGTCGTCCAGCAAGCCGAAATTGCTGGAAAACCGCTTCTCCACCAGGCCCAGCACCTCCCGGGTCACCGCATCCGGGGCGAAGCGCGGCGTCGCCGGGGGCTTCATCCCCTTGGGCAGCCGGCGGCGATTTTCCGCATCGTAGTTCCACTGCCCGCCCACCGGAGCATCGCCGTCCATCAATAGGCCGGTCTGGCGCCGCATCTCCCGATAGAAGAATTCCATGCGCAACTGTCGCCGGTCCTCCGCCCAGCGGCGGAACCAGGGCAGCGGGCACAGGAAGCGGTCATCCGGACGCAACTCCACCTCAATCCCCAGCGCCGCCTCCCAGCCACGCATCGCCTGCAACACCCGCCACTCGCCGGGCTCCGTCGCCACGACCCTGGCCGGGCGCAGCCCTTCGGCCGCGCGCGCGACTTCGCCAGACAAGGTGCCGGTATTGCCCGCCTCGTCCAGCGCCACATACCGCACGGTGACGCCCCGCGCCGCCAGGGCATCCCGGAAATGCCGCATCGCCGACAGGATCAGGGCGATTTTCTGCGGGTGATGCGGCACATAGGCGCACTCGCCCATCACCTCCATCATCAGCACCGTGTCGGTGGCGGGGTCCAGGCCGTCCAACGCGGAGAGGCTCCGGTTCAACTGGTCGCCCAGCACCACCCGCAACGTGCCGCTTGCTGTTTTCAGGACACACCCCTCATAAGGGGCTGGCTAGGCGGGGCACCGCAATTCCGCGGCGCCGGCAGACAGGGCGACCATGATACTCGCGGTACCGCAGGCAAGGAGATGGACGGCATTGCGCGGTGGATCGTTGATCTGGACCGTGTTGGGTTTGCTGGCTGCTTCGCTGTTCGCCGCCATCATGCTGCAACGCAGCATGGAAGAAAGTCAGGGCTGGGTGCGCCACACCCTGGAGGTTCGCAACGCCCTCGGCCGGCTGGGCCAGGGCATCCTGGGCGCCGAAAGCGGCCAGCGCGGCTTCCTGCTGACGCGCGAGGAGCGCTATTTGTCGCTCTATCGCAACGAGACCGCGGTGCTCGGCGGCACGCTCGACCGGGCGACGGCAATGACCGGGGACAACCCGGCGCAGCAGGCGCGGCTGCGCACCCTGCGTGGCACGCTGACCGAGAAGTTGGAAGAGCAGGAAGCGACCATCACGCTGGCCAGTGCCGGTCGGTGGGAAGCCTCGCTCGCACTCGTGCGGACCGATCTCGGCCGCCAATTGTCCGACCGGCTGCTGGCCCAGCTCTCCGAACTCGATGTCGAGGAGGTACGGCTGCTGGCGGAACGCGAATCGGCCGCCGGCCGACTGCGCGGGCTTACCATCGCTGCCATGGCGCTCGCCCTGCTGACGGCTGGCGGCGCCGCCATCCTGGAAACCCGGCGGCAGAATACCGCGCTCCGCACCACTCGTGCCCTGAACGCCGAGCTCGACGAACGGGTCCGCCTGCGGACGGCCAGCCTGGAGCAGGCGTTGGCCATCAATCGCGCCCTGACCGAAGAAGTGCACCACCGCGCCGGCAATGGGCTCACCCTGGTGGCGAGCTTCCTGTCGCTGCAAGCCAACGAACTGGACGGCGCGGCCGCCGATGCGCTGGAGGAGGCGCGCCGGCGCGTCCTGGCGCTGGCCAGCGCGCAGCGCCGACTGCGGGTGGACACCACCTCCGGCGCCGCCGACCTGGTGCCCTACCTGAAGGGCATACTGGACGACATCCGAGCCGCTGTGGGCGAGGCGGTCAGCTTGCATTACGAGGCGGCGGACGCGCCCATCGTCGAGCCCTCCGGCACCGCGGTGTCGATTGGCGTGATTGCGGGCGAAATGATCACCAACGCCATCAAGCACGCCTTCCCCGAAAGCTTGCACGGGCGGGTGACGCTGCGTCTGCGCCAGGCGGCGGAACGGATCACCGTCGAGGTCGAAG
>CAXTJY010000653.1:0-2463 GCA_964244395.1 uncultured Rhodovarius sp. | reverse complement strand
TGTGGTTCAACGCGCCGCCGGCGGCGGTGTTCATGGGCGATACCGGCAGCCTGGCGCTGGGCGGCGCGCTGGGCGGCATCGCGGTGGCGACCAAGCATGAGCTGGTGCTGGCCATCGTGGGCGGGCTGTTCGTGGTCGAGACGGTCAGCGTCATCATCCAGGTCTTCTGGTTCAAGCGGACCGGGCGGCGGGTCTTCCTGATGGCGCCGCTGCATCACCACTTCGAGAAGAAGGGCTGGGCCGAGTCGACCATCGTCATCCGCTTCTGGATCATCGCCATGGTGCTGGCGCTGGTCGGCCTGAGCACGTTGAAGATCCGATGACGCCGTTCGCAGGGGAGCGCATCGCCGTGGTCGGACTGGGCAAGGCCGGGCTGCCGGCGGCGCGCCGGCTGGCTGAGTGGGGCGCGGACGTCACCGTCTGGGACGACCGGGAGGCGGCACGGGCCGAAGCCACGGGGCTGCGCCTGGCCGACCCTGCGCTGGCATTCGACTTCGACGCGCTGCTGCTCTCGCCCGGCATCCCGCATGTCCTGCCCCGGGTGCACCCGGCGGCGGCGGCGGCGGCGGCGGTGGGCGCGCCCATCCTGGTCGATGTGGAGTTCCTGTACCGCGCCGTGCGCGCCGCCGGCCGCCGGGCGCGCTTCGCCGGCATCACCGGCACCAACGGCAAATCGACCACCACGGCGCTGCTCGGGCACATGCTGGAATGCGCGGGGGTACCGGTGGCGGTCGGTGGCAATTTGGGCACAGCCGCGCTCTCGATGCCCATCCTGGGCGATGACGGCGTCTACGTTCTGGAAATGTCCTCCTACATGCTGGAACGAATCGACCGCTTGGGATTCAACGTGGCGGTGATGCTCAACCTCAGCCCCGACCATCTGGACCGGCATGGCGACATGGCCGGCTACCTGGCTGCCAAGACGCGCATCCTGAAGGGTGCTGAGCTGGCGGTGCTGGGCGATGACGACGCTGCAACCGCGGCCGCCTGGCCGGATGCCTTGCACATCAGCGGCGACCACCCCTGCCCCGGGGGCATCTGGGCCGAAGGCGGCGTGCTGCGCGACGACTCCGGCGTGATCCTAGACCTCGCCGAGGCCCCCACCCTGCCCGGCAGCCACAATGCGCAGAACGCCGCGGCCGCCTGCGCCATGGCGCTGCATTTGGCTGTGGATCGCGCGACGCTGGCGCCCGCGCTCCGCAGCTACCCCGGCCTGCCGCATCGCGCGGAGCTGGTGGGCACCATCCGCGGCGTGCGCTTCATCAACGACAGCAAGGCCACCAACGCCGACAGCACCGCCCGCGCCCTGGCCAGCCACGACCGGGTGATCCTCATCGCCGGCGGCACCGGCAAGGAGGGCGGCATCGAGAGCCTGGCACCCTGGTTCGGCCGCGTGGCCCACGCCTACCTGATCGGCCGAGACGGGCCGGCGTTCGCGGCCACCCTGGCCGCGGCGGGCGTGCCGCACACAGTGCTGGAGACGCTGGACCAGGCCGTGCCTGCCGCCGCGGCGCGGGCCTTCGCCGGCGAGGCCCCCATCGTCCTGCTGTCGCCCGCCGCAGCGAGCTGGGACCAGTTCACCGGCTTCGATGCGCGCGGCGACCGCTTCCGCGCGCTCGTGCAGGAGATCGCGTAAGTGGAAGTCAGCCGCACCGACACCTCCTTCCTCGGCCGCTGGTGGTGGGGCGTGGACCGCTGGACCATGACGGCCCTCTTCGCCCTGCTGATCATGGGCTGCATCATGGCGCTGGCCACCGGGTCGGCCCGCATGCGCGATCTGTCGGCCGGGGCGCAGGTGGTGCGGCAGCTCATCTTCCCCTCGATGGCGCTGGGGCTGATCGTCGGCATCTCGCTGCTGCCGCAGAAATGGATCGTGCGGCTGGCGGTGGCCGGCGCGGCCGGGGCGCTGGTGCTGACGGCGGCCACGTTGGTGATCGGCACCGAGATCAAGGGCGGCCGGCGCTGGCTGCACATCGTCGGGCAGTCCATCCAGCCTTCGGAATTCCTCAAGCCCTTCCTGGCGGTGCTGTGCGCCTGGCTGATCGTGCGGCTGTCCGCCTGGAACCGCTATCTTGCTTTCATTGTCGCGGGGCTGCCGGTTCTGGTGGCGCTGGCCATCCTGAAGCAGCAGCCCGATGTCGGAATGATCGTCGTGGTGGGCGCGGTGTTCGGCGCTGGGCGTGGTGGCCTACACAGTGCTGGGGCATGTGCGCATGCGGGTGGATAGCTGGTGGCACGCCGTCTGGACGCACGATCCGCCGGCCATCCCGCCCACCCAGGAAGAGCGCAGCCTAATGGCGTATGGCAATGGCGGGCTGTGGGGCCAGGGCCCGGGCGAGGGCCGTGTGAAGGTCAACCTGCCCGACGCGGATGCCGATTTCGTCTTCGCCGTGGTGGGCGAGGAGTTCGGCCTGGTCGCCTGCCTGCTGATCCTGTCGATCTTCGCCTTTATCGTTCTGCGCG
>CAXTJY010000652.1:0-2464 GCA_964244395.1 uncultured Rhodovarius sp. | reverse complement strand
GCTTCAACTATGGACCCGCCTCGAAGCTGCGGAAAATCCTAAGCCAATGGGCTAATACGCCCGGTGTCATGCTGTGACCTGTGCCCATGATCTTTTGCCGAGGGTTGCGATGCGGTTTGGTTGTTGAGCGAGCCAGTTCCAGGCGTCGCAGCATGCGGTGACGATGGCGTTGTAGGTGTCGAATACGCGATTGCTGAGCTTGTTGCTGCGCAGGAACGCCCAGACGTTCTCGACTGGGTTCAACTCGGGGCTGTAGGGCGGCAGACGCAGCAGGGTGATGTTGTCTGGCACGCGCAGTCTGCCGCCGGTCCGGTGCCAGCCCGCGCCATAGAGAACGAGCATGGCGTGCGCGCCGGGCGTGACGGCCGCGCTGATCTCGGCCAGGTGCAGGTTCATCATGCGGGTGTTGGCCTGGGGCAGCACCAGGGCCGCGCCGACGCCCCGGGCCGGGCAGATGGCGCCGAATAGGGAGCACCACGAGTAGCGCTGGTCGCGTGGTGCCGCAGGCCGCGAGCCACGCGCCGCCCAGACCCGGGTCAGCGTACCCTGCTGGCCGACCCTGGCCTCGTCCTGCCACCACTATTCCAGCGGCTTGCCGCGCGCGTGCTGCGGCAGGGCGGCGTCTATGAGGGCGGGGAAGTCGCGCCGAAAGACGCTTGGCGCACGGCGTCGTGCCCAGGATGACGCGGCCGGGCCACCAAGTGCCGGAAGCCAAGGCGGCGCAGCACGTCGCTGATGCTGCGCTCGGCCAGCACCACCCCGAACCGGGCCTCGATGGCCCGCGCCAGGTCCGCCCGGCGCCAGCGCACCACGCCATGCTCGGCCAGGTCAGGCCCTTGCCGGACCCACCCGGCCACCTCCGCCTCCTGCTCGGGCGACAGCAACGGGCGCGGGCCGCCCCCATGCCGGTCGGACAAGCCGGCCAGGCCGGCCTCGTTGTAGCGGTGAACCCAGTCGCGCAGCGTCTGCCGGTCCATGCCCGCCGACCGCGCCGCCTCCGTGCGCGATTGGCCTTCCAGCACCAAGGCCAGCGCCAGCATGCGCCGGGCCGCCGACGCATCGCGGCTTCGGCCTGCCGCACGGCGCAGCCCTGCCGCATCCAACTCCGTCCGGGTGATCCCAACCGCCGATCCCATCTCGCCCTCCGCTCACGACAGAAGGGAGCGAATCACAGCCAATGGGGCCCCGAAAAGACCCAAGAGTCGGGGCTGGCCTAGTTAAGCTTCTAGAGGCTTGATCTTGCTTCATGATCACGCGCCGCTGCAGTAGGCTTCCTGTCAGCACCCAGCATCGGCTTCTGGAGCACTTCGTGGCTGGCACGCCCGCCCGCGGTGCTGCCGATCTGGTGGGCGTCAACCGCCACACCGCCACCCTTTTCTACCACAAGCTCCGCGAGATCATCGCCGAACAGATCGCCCTGGAGGCGCCTCTCGAAGGCGAGGTCGAGGCCGATGAGAGCTACTTCGGAGGACGACGCAAGGGAAAGAAGGGACGGGGCGCCGCCGGCAAGGTCATCGCCTTCGGCCTCCTCAAGCGTCGTGGCAAGGTCCACGCCGTGATGATCCCCGACGTGCGTAGCCGCACCCTGATGCCGATCCTGCGCCGCAAGATCAGGCCGGACGCCGTCGTCTACACTGACGGGTTGCGCAGCTACGACGTGCTCGACGTCTCCGAGTTCCGTCACCAGCGCATCGACCACGGCAAGGGCTTTGGACTGGGGCGCAACCACATCAACGGCATCGAGAATTTCTGGAACCAAGCCAAGCGGCACCTTCGCCGCTACAACGGCATCCCGCGCCAGCACTTCCCCTTGTTCCTGGCCGAGTGCGAATGGCGGTTCAACCATGGACCGCCACGAAAACTGCGCGAAATCCTAGCCCTCTGGGCTAAGCTTCCTCCCGTGACCCCCCGGTAAACGCCTTACCTAGGCCAGCCCCCAAGAGTCAGAACAACCCACCATGCGTATAACATCCCACACGCCAATCCTAGATGACCCGCTTATCTATGCCAGCCCCAAAGAAGATGAGAGGGTCCGGGGGAGAATTCATTCTCCCCCCGGGGCCGCCACCCCCACCCATCAGCACGAAGGCCGGCGGGTGTGAAGGATTGAGGGCGCTCGCGCCGCTGCGGGGCTGGCCGCTGTGGTGGCGGCTGCTGGTGATCTCGGCCTTCTGGGGCTCCGCCTTTCCCGTGGTGCGCTTCGCTGCCAAGTGCATGCCGCCCTTCGCGCTCTCCTTCGTGCGGGGGCTGGTGGCATCCGCCGCGATGCTCGTCTTCGCCTGGGCGATCGGCGCCTTCGGGCGGGGCCAGGCGCTGAAGGGCGGCTTCTGGCGGACGGGCCTGATCCTCGGCAGCAGCAACGGGTGGCTGCCGAACTGCCTGACGGCGCTGGCCCTTGTCTCGCTCGGCGCCGCCTCGGCCGCGCTGATCCAGTCCACCACGCCGCTGTTCGTGGCGCTCCTCG
>CAXTJY010000651.1:0-2492 GCA_964244395.1 uncultured Rhodovarius sp. | reverse complement strand
CCGCCCATAGCGAGCCAGGCCATCGGCACGTGGACATACATGATGCGCACGGTCTCGCCCTGCTGCCAGTCCGGCGGACTGAAGGCCAGGCCCCAGACAAGGCCGGCGCCGAGCACGAGGACTGCGGCGATGGTCAGCACCGGCACGAGCCAATCGGTCACGCGCATGAACCGGCCGGGATTGGCCAGGAAATGCAGGCGGGAGACGTTCCGTGATGTTGTCGTTGCCGTGCTCACGCGATCAATCTAGGCGGATATGGCGGCGGGTCAAAGCATCGGAGCGTGGCAAATGGCGTATTGGCTTCTGAAGAGCGAACCCGACGTGTTCGGTTGGGACCAACAGGTGAAGAACGGGGTGGAGCCCTGGAACGGCGTGCGCAACGCCATGGCATCGGGCAACCTCAAGGCGATGAAGAAGGGCGACCAGGCGTTCTTCTACCATTCCAACATCGGCAAGGAGATCGTGGGGATCGTGAAGGTGGTGCGCGAGGCCTATCCCGAGCCAGGCGATGAGAGCGGGCGATGGGTGTGTGTGGATGTGCAGGCGGTGAAGAAGCTGAAGCGGCCGGTCACGCTGGCGGAGATCAAGGCAGACCCGCAATTCGCGGATTTCAAGCTGGTGCGGATGAGCCGGCTGTCGGTGGTGCCGGTGAGTGGGGAGCATTGGAAGGCGCTGCTGGCGATGGGCGCACGAAGCTCCGCAAAGTAGGCGCCCCGCCTTAAGACTGGCGGGGCGCCTACCGTTGCTACGCCGCTTTCGCAGCGTCGTTCGTTACCCAGGTTTCGCTGTTGGCGGAACCTTTCATAAGCGCAATCCCGCGCTCACAATCAGCCTTCCGCACGTAGCCTTCGCTCGAGACGGCGATCGTCAAGCCGTTCGAAGCATCATACTTCCACCGATATTCCCCACGCTGGTCACGGTAGATGAGGTAGGACGGAAAGGGTCGATTCATGGTGAAGTCCTTACGCATGAGGCGCATTGCTGACCTCGAAACGTCGGGCTTGACCTTGATGCGCGAGTGACTCAGTCTCTCGCGTGTTGGCTCTCGTCCCCTGCCCGACGTCGGAATGGGGAACGGCTACAAGCGGGTCGTTGGGTGTATCAGACCCAACGACCCAACTTGTATCCGCGTCACAATATCCTGAACAAAATGCGTCGGGAGTCAATGCCCTACCTCTAGTAGTGCCCTTTTTAACAGATCGGTACTAGATATAGCGTGTCGCCGAGCGACTCGATTGGCTGTTATCCCAGCCCCGCCTGATAAGCCGCCAGCGCCGCCATATCCAGCAACTGGTTCACCCCGACCCCCATCGGCACGATCTGCGCCGGTTTGTCCAAGCCCATCAGAATCGGCCCAATGGTGGTCGAGCTCGTCAGATGCGGCACAGCCTTGGTCAGGATGTGCGCCGCGTGCAGCCCGGGCATCACCAGCACATTCGCTGGTCCACTGAGCCGGCAGAAGGGGTATGCCGCCGCCCGCAGCTTGGGGTCCAGCGCCACGTCGGCTGCCATCTCCCCGTCGTATTCGAAGTCCTGCTTCTCCGCATCCAGCAGCTTCACCGCATCGCGGATCGGGCCCGGAATCGACCCCTTCGGGTCGCCGAAGGTGGAGAAGCTGAGGAAGGCCACCCGCGGCTCCAGCCCCATCCGCCGCGCCGCCGCCGCCGCCCGCCTGGCGATCACCGCCAAGGTCGCGGCATCCGGCCGCTCATGGATGGCCGTGTCCGCCACCAGCACGGTGCCGGACACCCGCGCCACCATCATGGTCAGGCCAAACAGCACGCCATGCGCATCCGCATCCAGCGCCATCCGCACGCCTTCCAGCGCCGCCGAGTAGCTGCGCGTCTCGCCGGTCACCAACGCATCGGCATCGCCCACCGCCACCATGCAGCTGGCGAAGACGTTGCGGTCCTGGTTCACCAGGCGCTGGCAATCGCGGAACAGGAAGCCCTCGCGCTGCCGCTTCTCATACAGCCACTCGGCATAGACCCGGGTGCGGTCTGACAGTCGGGCGTTCAGCACCTCCACCTGCTCCGGCAGCGCCACGCCCAGGGCCGCCACGGTGGCGCCGATGCGGTCCTCCCGCCCCACCAGCACCGGCGTGCCGTAGCCGGCATGGGCATAGGCGATGGCCGCGCGGATCACCTTCTCCTCCTCGCCCTCGGCGAAGACCACGCGCTTGGGTGCGATGCGCACGGCGTCATGAATGTTCTCCAGCGCATTCGCCGCGGCATCCAGCCGCCCGGTCAGGTCGCGCTGATACCGCGCCGGGTCGGTCAACGGCTTCTGCGCCACGCCGGACTTCATCGCCGCCAGTGCCACCGCCGGCGGCACGCGGCTGATCAGCCGCGGGTCAAAGGCGTTGGGGATGATGTATTCCGGCCCGAAGACCAGCCGCTTGCCGGCGCCGGACCGCGCGACTTCCTCCGGCACTTCCTCCCGCGCCAGCTGCGCCAGCGCTTAGGCCGCCGCCACCTTCATCGCGTCGTTAA
>CAXTJY010000650.1:0-2501 GCA_964244395.1 uncultured Rhodovarius sp. | reverse complement strand
CACCCCACTCGCAAGTCGCCGTGCCAGCGGATACGGCAGACAGCGCCCACGCCTTGCCGGCCGCGTCCTGCTGGGAGACAAGCAGGCGTCCATCCGGTCGGCGGGCGGGCTTCGGGGGCCTTCCAGCGCAGATGACCATCAAGACCACGCCGCTCGACAAGGCCCGGACTGGCGTGACCGGCCTGGACGACGTGCTGAACGGCGGCTTCACCCCGCACCACGTTTATCTCCTGGAAGGCAGCCCGGGCACCGGCAAGACCACCATCGCGCTGCGCTTCCTGCTCGAAGGCGCGGCCGCGGGGGAGCCAGGCCTCTACATCACCCTGTCGGAGACCGCGAGCGAGCTGCGTGCCGGCGCCGCCTCGCATGGCTGGACGATCGGTGACCGGATCGAGGTGTTCGAGTTGGTGCCGCCCGAAAGCCTGCTGGATTCGGAACAACAGCAAAGCCTGCTCTACTCCTCGGACCTGGAGCTGGGCGAGACCACGCGCATGATCTTCGAGGCGTTCGAGCGCGTGAAGCCCAAGCGGGTGGTGCTCGACAGCCTGTCCGAAATTCGCCTGCTGGCGCAAAGCTCGCTGCGCTATCGCCGGCAGATCCTGGCGATGAAACACTACTTCGCCCGCAGCGAGGCCACCGTGCTGTTGCTCGACGACATGACGGCCGAGATGCAGGACAAGACGGTGCACAGCGTGGTGCACGGCGTTGTTCGCCTCGAAGAGCTGGCACCCGAATACGGCGCCGAGCGCCGGCGCCTGCGAATCACCAAATACCGCGGCCAGGCGTTTCGCGGCGGCTTTCACGATTTCAGCATCAAGACCGGCGGCGTCGAGGTGTTTCCCCGCCTGGTCGCCTCGGAACACCGGATCGGCTTCACCCGCTCGCAGATGACCAGCGACGTGGCGGAACTGGACGGCCTCCTCGGCGGCGGCATCGAACAGGGATCGAGCACCCTCATCCTGGGCCCGGCGGGCACGGGCAAGAGCACCTTCGCCCTGCAATTCGCCGCCGCCGCCATCCGGCGCGGCGAGAAGGCGGCGATGTTCATCTTCGACGAGGAGCTGGGCTTGCTCTTCGCGCGCACCAAGGCGCTCGGCTTCGACCTGGCGGCAATGGAGGCCAGCGGCGCGCTGCATATCGAGCAGGTGGATGCGGCGGAAATGTCGCCGGGCGAGTTCACCCATCGCGTGCGCACCCGGGTTGGACAGGACCAGGCCAGGACCGTGGTGATCGACAGCCTCAATGGCTATCAGGCATCGATGCCGCACGAGAATGCGCTGATCCTGCACGTCCACGAATTGCTGCAGTACCTCAATCGGCAGGGCGCCACGACGTTCCTGACCGTGGCGCAGCACGGTCTGGTGGGGGACATGCAATCACCCGTCGATGTCACCTACCTCGCCGATACGGTGATCCTGCTTCGGTATTTCGAGGCGACCGGGCAGGTCAGGCGCGCCGTATCCATCATCAAGAAGCGCACCGGCGCGCATGAGGATACGATTCGGGAGTACCGCATCGGCAACGCGGGGCTGAGCCTGGGCGTTCCATTGAGCGAATTCCAGGGCGTGTTGCGAGGCGTGCCGCATTTCGTCGGCCATCGCCATCCGTTGCTGGGGACCGGGAAAGAATGAACCACCTTGAACGCCCGCGAATCCAACGTGGTGATCCTTGCGCCGCTGGGCCGCGACGCGAAGATCGCGGCCGACATCCTGCGCGATGGCGGCGTTGCCAGGGCCGCGGTTCCCTGCCCTGACGTCGCCGGTTTCGTTGCAGCGCTGGGCGACGAGACCTGCTTCGCGGTGGCGACCGAGGATGCCATGCGGGGCGCCGACATGCGCCGGCTTTCCGCCTTCGTCGCCGGGCAGCCGGCCTGGTCGGACCTGCCTTTCATCATCCTGACGGCGCGCGGCGGCGGGCCGGAGCGCAACCCCGCCGCCGCCCGGCTGTCCGACGTGCTGGGCAACGTCACCTTCGTCGAACGGCCCTTCCACCCCACCACCTTCGTCAGCGTGGCGCGCACCGCGCTGCGCGGCCGCCAGCGCCAGTTCGAGGCCCGGGCGCGGATGGGGGAGCTGCATGAGGGCGAAGCGAGGCTGCGCACCGCTATGCTGGCCGGCCGGCTCGGCGCCTGGGAACTGGATATCGCCTCCGGCCTGCTGGCGGCCTCGCCGACCTGCAAGGCAGTGTTCGGCCGGCCGCCGGACGATCCCTTCACCTACGCCGACCTTCTGGCCAGCATCCACCCTGACGACCGCGCGGCGATGCAAGAGAAGGTGGGCGCCAGCCAGGCCAGCGGAGACGACTACACGATCGAATATCGCAACATCTGGCCCGATGGGTCGGTGCACTGGGCGGAAATCCGTGCCCGAATCGTCCCGGGCCGCGCCGGCGCACCGGCGCGTGTTGGATCAGCCACTCGGCCACGACGATCTGCAGGTCGAGCCGGCGCTGGGCGGCGCAGACGTGATCGAGCACGCGGTCGATGTCGTTGTTGTTGCCGG
>CAXTJY010000649.1:0-2507 GCA_964244395.1 uncultured Rhodovarius sp. | reverse complement strand
GCTGACGCAGACGCGCATGTTCCTGGAGCTGCTGACCCGGTTCTGCCCGGTGCTGGGCCTGGGCGTGCATGGGCAACCGGTGTTCGAGGAGCATGTGATCCGCACGACGGGCGACCAGGTGCAGGACCGCAGCCTGGCCGAGATCGGCGGCAAGGGCCTGTTCAGCAAGGAAATTCACGAGGCGCTGCTGGACGGCCGCATCGACTTCGCGGTGCACAGTCTCAAGGACCTGGAGACGGAGCTGCCCGACGGCATCGTCCTGGCCTGCACGCTGAAGCGCGAGGACGCGCGCGACGCCATGATCCTGGGGCCGGGCTGCCTTGCCGCCGATGCGGGCGACCCGCTGGGCGTGCTGCCCGCGGGGGCCGTGATCGGCACCAACTCGCTGCGGCGGCAGGCGCAGTTGCTGCACGCGCGGCCCGACCTGCGCATCACGCTGCTGCGCGGCAACGTGCAACCGCGGATCGAGAAGGTGCAGCGCGGCGACTGCACGGCGAGCCTGCTCGCCCTGGCCGGGCTGAAGCGGCTGAAGCTGACCAATACGCCGATGGCGGTGCTGGACCCGGACGCGATGGTGCCGTCGGCCGGGCAGGGGATCGTTGGGATCACCACGCGCCGGTCCGACACGGCGCTGCACGGCCTGCTGTCGGGGATCGAGGATCCCGAGGCGCGCGCCGTCTCCACGGCCGAGCGCGCGCTGCTGGCCCGGCTGGACGGCAACTGCCGCACGCCCATCGGCGGCCATGCGCGGCTGCTGCCGGCGCAGGACGGGCAGGCGGCGCTGCTGCACCTGACGGGGCTGGTCGCCCGGCCCGACGGCACGTTCCTGCTGAAGCGCAGCCTGCATGGCCCGGCCTCCGACGCCGCGCGGATCGGCGACGAGCTGGGCGCCAGCCTGCGCGCCGACAGCCCGCGCGACATCCTTGGCTGACGCACCCGACGGTATCCTGATCACGCGACCGGAGGCGGAGGCGGGCAGCCTCGCCGACCGGTTGCGCGGCATGGGATTCGCGCCGGTCCTCGCGCCGCTGCTGCGGGTCATGCCCCGGCCGTTCGCCGCGCCGCCCGGGATCGACGCACTGCTGGTCACCAGCGGGAACGCGCTGCTGGCGCTGGCCGGCGTGGTGGCACCCCTGCTGGCGGTGGGCGACGCGACGGCCGAGCGGGCGCGCGCCGCCGGGTTCGCCGACGTGAGCAGCGCGGGGGGCGACGCGGACGACCTGCTCGCGCTGGCACGCAGGCGCCTGCCGCCCGGTGCCGCGCTGCTGCTGGCCACGGGACGCGGGCAGGGCGGCACGCTCGCTGCCGGCTTGCGGGCGGCGGGGTTCCGGGTGCATCGACGCGTGGCGTACTCGACCCGGCCGGTGCCGCGCCTGCCACAGGCCGCGCGCGCGGCCATTGTCGAGCGGCGCCTGCGGGCCGCGCTGTTCCTGTCGGCCGAAACGGCCCGCACCTTCGGCCGGGTGCTGCCGCCCGTATTGAGGCCTGCGCTTGGGACGATCGAGGCCCTGGCGATCGGGCAACCGGCGGCGGACGCGCTCTCCCTCTTGCCCTGGCGGCGGGTCCGTGTGTCATTAGGCCCGACCCTCGACCAGGTGCTGGCCTTGCTATGAGCGATCCCATTCCTCCCTCCACCACCCCAGGCGACTCCATCCCGCCAGAACGCGCCCGCGTCGATGCGCCGCCGCCGAAGCGGCTGGACGCGCTGCCGGTGCTGTATCTCGTCGGATTCCTGATCCTGGCCTCGGCCCTGATCTATCTCTGGCGCCACCCGTCCCTGCCCCGCAGCGTCATGCAGGACGTGGCGCGCGTGGAGACGCTCCAGGGCGCAGTCGACGCGCGCAAGCAGGAAGGCGACGCGTTGGTTGCGAGGGTCGGAGCCTTGGAAGGCCGGCCAGCCCCGGCCGCCGCCAACCTGGGTCCGCTGGAGGCGCGGATCGCCGAGCTGGAGCGGCGTCCGCCGCCGCCCGCCGCCGATCTTGCGCCCCTTGCCGCTCGCCTTGCCGCGCTGGAGGGCCGCCCAGCCCCGCCGCCGGTGAACCTCGGTCCCGTCGAGGCCCGGATCGCGGCGCTGGAAGGGCGGCCGTCACCGCCGCCTGTCGATCTCGGCCCGGTCGAAGCGCGGATCGCCGCGATCGAGGGCCGGCCGCCCCCGCCGCCGCCGGACTTCCGGCCCATCGAGGCGCGCATCGCGGCGCTGGAAAAGAAGCAGGCCGATGACGTATCGGCGCTGGCCGGGCGCGTGGGCGCGGCCGAGGCGCAGGGTAGGCAGAACGCGGCCGGGTTGGGCGCCATCACCGAGCGGGCGGCGCGCTTCAGCCGTCTGCAGGCGGCAGGTGCTGCGCTGGAGGCCGGGCAGCGGCTGGGCGATATTCCGGCCGCGCCCCCCGCGCTGGCGCGGTTCGCGCACGACGCGCCGCCGACTGAATCCGCCCTGCGGCTGTCGTTCAACGCTGCGGCCGACGCGGCGCAGCGGGCGAGCCAGCCGGCGATCATGGACGGCCAGC
>CAXTJY010000648.1:0-2510 GCA_964244395.1 uncultured Rhodovarius sp. | reverse complement strand
GAGACCGTCGCCGATCCGCGCTCCGCGCGATCGTCGGAGTCAATCACGCAGCAGGTCGTTGATGCTCGTCTTCGCCCGCGTCTGCGCATCTACCCGCTTCACGATCACCGCGCAGTACAGGCTCGGCCCCGGTGAGCCATCCGGGAGCGCCTTCCCCGGCAAATTGCCCGGCACCACCACCGAATAGGCCGGCACGCGGCCGACAAATATCTCGCCCGTTGCCCGGTCGATGATCTTGGTCGTTGCACTCAGGAACACGCCCATCGACAGCACGCTGCCGCGCTCGACGATCACCCCTTCCACCACCTCGGACCGCGCGCCGATGAAGCAGTCATCTTCGATCACCACCGGATTGGCCTGCAGCGGCTCCAGCACGCCGCCGATGCCGACGCCGCCGGAGAGATGCACATTGGCGCCGATCTGCGCGCAGGAACCCACGGTCGCCCAGGTATCGACCATCGTATTGGCGCCCACGTAAGCGCCGAGATTCACGAAGGACGGCATCAGCACCACATTCGGCGCGATGTAGGCGGAGCGGCGCACCACGGCGCCGGGCACGGCGCGGAAGCCTGCCTCCTTCCAACGATTCTCACCCCAGCCTTCCCACTTCAGCGGCACCTTGTCGAAGGCGCCGGCGGCGGTGGCCATGGGTGCGCTGTCGGTCAGGCGGAAGCTGAGCAGCACGGCCTGCTTCAGCCACTGGTTGACCGCCCAGCCATCGGCAGCAGGTTCGGCGACGCGGGCCTGGCCGCGGTCCAGCAGCTCCAGCGCCGCCTCGACGGCCTCGCGCGCCGCGCCCTTCGTGCCTGAGTTCAGCGTATCGCGGGCGGCCCAGAGGGCCTCGATCTCGGTCTGCAGGGTCATCCCGTCTGTTTATTCCCGCCGCTCAGAAGATGAAATCCCCGCCCAGCAATGGGCCGTTGCCGGTGACGCCGAAAACCAGCACCGGTTCCGCCGCCGTGGTGACGTAGGCACGCACCATGCTGTTGCCGGATGGCGCGTCGAATTGCAGCACCACCTCCAGCGCGCCTTGGTGCGTCTCCGCCAGATGGAAGCCGCCGAAGCCGCTCAGGTCGATCCGGTCGCCCTCCGCCCGGCTGAAATCGCCGATCCAGTCGATGCCGCCATCGACCGCGTCGGCGCGGAAGCGGAACACATCCGCCCCGGCGCCGCCCAACAGCCAGTCGGCACCGGCACCACCTTCCAGCGCATCGTCGCCATCCTGGCCGAACAGGCCGTCGCCGTCGTCGCCGCCATACAGCGCGTCGTCGCCCTCGCCGCCGGCCAGGGCATCGTCGCCCGCCTGGCCGGCGATGGCGTCCTGCCCCACTCCGCCATAGGCGGTGTCGGCGCCGTCCCCGCCATAGATCGTGTCGCGCCCCTCCTCGCCGAAAAGGATGTCGGCGCCGGCCTCGCCGAACAGCACGTCGTCGCCAGCCCGGCCCGCCAGCACGTCGTCGCCAGCGCCGCCATTGGCCGCATCGTCACCGGCATCGGCCGAGAGGGTATCGTCGCCTTCGCCGCCATACAGGGTGTCGTTGCCGATGCTGCCGTAGATCGCGTCGGCGCCGGCCTCGCCGAACAGCACATCGGCCCCGGCATCGCCCCACAGCGTGTCGTCTGCCGCGCCGCCGGAGACGGTGTCGTCGCCCTGGTCGCCATGCAGACGGTCCTGCCCATCGCCGCCGCGGATGACGTCGTGGCCGACGCCGGCATAGGCCAGGTCGTCGCCCGCCTCGCCCCACAGGGTGTCGTCGCCGGTGCCGCCCAGCAGGGTGTCGTCGCCGGCCCCGCCGTACAGCGTGTCGGCGCCGCCTAAGCCTTGCAGCAGCTGGTCGCCCACGCGCCCGGCCAGGGTGTCGGCCAATGCGCCGCCCTGCAGCGCCTGGCCGTCGGCGGTGCCGATGACGAGCTGCGCCAGCTCCGGCAGCTCCGACACCGCATCGGCCGCGCGGCGTTCGACAGCCACGAAAGCGTCGGCCTGGTAATACTGCGTGTCCGTGGTGCGCAGGATGATGCTGGACAGCGTGCTGGACTTAATCAGCGCCAGCGTGGCGGCGTCGAAGCCCTCGTTCTCGTAGTACAGCCGGTCGCCGTCGCGCAGCACGCGGAACTGCTCGGCGACGATGGCCTGGAAGGTCTCGCCCAGGAACGCGCCGGGGACGAGGTTTTCCGAAAGGCCGCCGGTCCACAGCTCCACCGCGTCGATGCTGCCATAGGCGGCCTCCAGCCCGGCGGCGGTGGCGGCGTCGGCGGTCAGCGCGGCGAAGCTGGTGTAGGCGGGCAGGCCCAGCGCGGCGCGCGTCTCATTCAACGTGCCCAGGCCCAGGTCGCGGCCGCGCTGGATGTTGATGGCGGCGAGGTCGAGGCCGACCGGCGGGTCGAACAGGAAGTTCCGCAGATCCTCGACGATGCGGGCGTCCATCGCCTGGGCCAAGTCGGCGCCGAGGTGGCGGAGCAGGCCGTCGGCGCCGCCATCGGCGGCGAAGTCGGCGGTGGTCTGGAAGAAG
>CAXTJY010000647.1:0-2511 GCA_964244395.1 uncultured Rhodovarius sp. | reverse complement strand
TGCTGCAGATGGCCGTAGTGCTGACCTTCGGCGCCACCGTGCCGGTGGTGAAGCTGGGCCGCATGGCCGGCCAGTTCGCCAAACCGCGGAGCAGCGACACCGAGACGGTCGATGGCACGACCTTGCCCAGCTACCGCGGCGACATCATCAACGGCGCCGACTTCACCGCCGAAGCGCGCACCCCGGACCCCGAGCGGATGCAGTTCGCCTATCTGCAATCCGCCTCCACGCTGAACCTGCTGCGCGCCTTCGCCACCGGCGGCTATGCCGACCTGCACCAGGTGCATCGCTGGAACCTGGACTTCGCCAGCCGCTCGCCGCTGGCGGCCAAGTATGAGGGCCTGGCGCATCGCATCGACGAGACGCTGAACTTCATGGCCGCCTGCGGCATGAATAGCGACAACGCGCCGCAGATCCGCGAGACGGCCTTCTACACCAGCCATGAATCGCTGCTGCTGCCGTATGAGCAGGCGCTGACCCGGCTGAGCTCCACCCACCACCGGCACTACGCCTGCTCCGCTCATTTTCTGTGGATCGGCGACCGCACCCGGCAGCCGGATGGCGCGCATGTCGAGTTCCTGCGCGGCGTGGCGAACCCCATCGGCATGAAGGTTGGGCCGACGATGGACCCGGCCGAACTTGTCGCGCTGTGCAAGCTGCTGAACCCTGCCAACGAGATGGGGCGGCTGACCCTGATCTCCCGCATGGGCGCGACCAAGGTGGCCGACAAGCTGCCGCCGCTGGTGCGAGCGGTGCGCGATGCTGGCCAGAAAATCGTCTGGCTGTGCGACCCGATGCACGGCAACACCACCACCCAGGGCGGCTACAAGACGCGCGGCTTCGATGCGATCCTGGACGAGGTTCGCGGCTTTTTCGACGTCCACGCGGCACAGGGCACCGTGGCAGGTGGCGTGCATGTCGAGATGACGGGGGCCGATGTGACGGAGTGCGTCGGCGGCGCGCATCGCCTCACCGCCGCCAATCTGGGCGAGAACTACGCCACCTTCTGCGACCCGCGGCTGAATGCCGAGCAGTCGCTGGAACTGTCCTTCCTGATCGCGGAGGAGTTGAAGGCGCGCCGCATCGCGCCGGAGCGCCCGGCGCGCGCGGCCGAATGAACGGAGCCTGCCACGCCGGCGCCAGGCCGGCCCTATGAGCGAAAGCGACGCCGCCATCGCCGGGCGGACCGACGTGTATTTCAACCGCACCCGCGCCATCGTCGAGCGTTTCGGTGACGCCCGAGTCACCTATGCCGTGTTCCTGCGCCGCCCGGTGATCTCCGCCCCGCGCATCGCGGTGGACTGGCTGCGCGCCGTGGCCAGCCAACGTGGCACCGCCTTCGACATCGAGCTTGTGCATGAGGAGGGCGAGTGGGTCGGGGCAGGCGACCCGCTGCTGTATCTGACCGGCAGCTTCGCCAAGCTGGCCGATCTGGAGACGCTGTATCTGCAGAAGCTGGGCGCCCCCTGCGTCGCCGCGCACAACGCCTATCAGATGTGCCTGGAGCTGAACCGCGCCGCCTTCCTGGCGATGGACGCCCGCCACTGCGCCGGCGCCGAGATGCAGGACATGATGGCCTATGCCGCCAGCGTCGGCGGCCGGGCGGCGCAGCGCGAAGGCGCCACCGGCTTCGTCGGCAACGCCACGAATTCGACGGCGCATTGGTTCGGCGCCGAGGCCGGCCGCGGTACCATGCCGCATGCGCTGATCGGCTATGCGGGAAGCACGCTCCGCGCCGCCGAGATGTTCCACGAGACCTTCCCGGAGGAAGGCCTGACCGTGCTGGTCGATTATTTCGGCCGCGAGGTGACGGACGGACTGGAGGTGTGCCGTCGCTTTCCGGCGCTGGCCGCGAAGGGCGGCATGGCGCTGCGGCTCGATACCCATGGCGGCCGGTTCCTGGAGGGGTTGGATCCGGCGGAGAGCTACGCGGTGCTGGAACGCCACGCGCCCGGCGCCGTCCGCCGCTACCGCAGTGAGACCGAGCTGCGCCACCTCGTCGGCACCGGCGTTTCGGCCGCCGCCGTATGGCGCATGCGGGAGGCGCTGGACGAGGCTGGCTTCAACGCCGTGAAAATCGTCGCCTCCTCCGGCTTCGGCGTGACCAAATGCCGGGTGATGGCAGAGGCAAAGGCGCCGGTCGATGTCGTCGGCACCGGCAGCTTCATCCCGGAAAACTGGCACGAGACCTACGCCACCGCCGACATCGTGGAATATGACGGAACCCCGCGGGTAAAAATTGGCCGTGAATTCCTGTTGCGCCACGCGGAGGCGCGAATCCGGAAGGATTGAGCCCGCGCGTCAGGCGATCAGCAAAACGATGATGACAATCAGCGCCACCAGGCCGATGCCACCGCTCGGCGCGTAACCCCAGTTCACGCTGTGCGGCCATAGCGGCAACACGCCGATCAGCACCAGGATGAGCAGGACGAGCAGGATGACGCGCATGGGGTTGTCCTTCCGGGTGCACCCGTTCAACCCATGGGTTTGACTATCGTTGCAAGCTTTCTC
>CAXTJY010000646.1:0-2516 GCA_964244395.1 uncultured Rhodovarius sp. | reverse complement strand
GCCGCTGCTGACCAGCATCGGCATCACCCATGTCACCCAGCCCGAGGCGTCCCGTGCCGCGTTGCGTGATGCGGTGGCTGGGCTTAACCCTTATGCCTTGACCGCGCTGGCCAATGTCGTGCCGCCGCTTGGCAGCCTGGTGCTCGGCCTGGCCCTCGTCCGCGGCGAGCTCGACGCCGCCGAGGCGCATCGCCTCTCTCTCGTCGACGAGTTGTTCCAGGAGGAATTCTGGGGCCGCGACGATGAGGCGATGGCGCGGCGCCAGAAGATCTCCGCCGAGATCGCGCTCGCCGAACGCATGCTGTTGCTGGCGCGGGCATGAAGGCCCGGCACCTGTTCGTCGCCGGCCGGGTGCATGGCGTGGGCTTCCGGGACTGGCTGCTGCGCGAGGCGCGGGCGCATCAGCTCTCCGGATGGGTGCGCAACCGCGCGGATGGCCGGGTGGAGGCCGTGTTGGCCGGCGAGGAGCCCGCCATAGAGGCGGTGCTGTTGCTGTGCCGCCGCGGGCCGCCCCTGGCCCAGGTCAGCGACATCGTGGAGAGTTTCTGCGAGCCGCCGGAGGAGCCGGGCTTCGTGCGCCGGCCCACCTTGTAAGGACATCCCATGAAAGACCGCTTCCCACCCCTGACCCAGGCGACCATGACCTACGAGCAGGCCCGCGTCGCCAAGGCGATCACGGGCACCCGCGGCGGCGACGGCGCGCGCGGCCCGTTCAACATGTGGCTGCGGGTGCCGGATTTGGCGGATCGCTTGCAGAAGGTCGGCGCCTATATCCGTTACGAGGCCACCTTGCCGCAGAAGCTGGTGGAGATGGCGATCTGCATCACCGCCCGGCAGTGGAACGCCGCCTACGAATGGCACGCCCACGCCGCGCTGGCGAAGAAGGAGGGGCTGTCGACCGACATTCTCGCCGCCATTTCCGCCCGCAGCCGGCCGGAAGGCATGGACGCGGCAGAGAGCGCGATCTGGGAGTTCTGCACCCAGCTCTTCGCCGAGCATGGGGTGACGGAGGACCGCTTCGCCGGGGTGCACGCGCTGTTCGGAGAGACGGGAGTGACCGAGCTGACCGCCACCTGCGGCTACTACGTCGCCGTCGCAATGACGCTGAATGTCAGCCAGGTGAAGATCCCCGAGGGTGCCGTTCCGTTTGGCTGAAAAGGCTTGCTGCGGCGCAGCAAGCCTGCCATAACGACGCCGCAGCGCAGGCCACCTAGGCCCCGCGCCCGGTCGCGTGAACGCATTTCAGATGCGCCAACCGGGCAGCGACGGCGCTTCACCCAGAAAGCACCCGGCACGCGGGGGACTTTCGCCCCATAGCGAACGGCCGCGCACCATCCGTGCCCGCCGATGGATATTCATGACTCAATTCAACGAACTCGGCCTTCACGCAAGCCTGCTCCAGGCTTTGGAGGAGAGCGGCTACACCACCCCGACCCCGATCCAGGCCCAGGCCATTCCGCTGGCGATGGCCGGCCGCGACGTGCTGGGCATCGCCCAGACCGGCACCGGCAAGACCGCTGCCTTCGCCCTGCCCATCCTGCACAAGCTGGCCGCCACCCCCGGCCGGCCGCCGCGCGGCGGCATGCGATGCCTGGTGTTGAGCCCGACGCGCGAGTTGGCCAGCCAGATCGCCGACAGCTTCAAGACCTACGGCAAGCATATGGGCCTGTCCGTCGTCACCGTCTTCGGCGGCGTCGGCCATGCGCCGCAGATCCGCGACCTGGCGCGCGGCGTCGATGTCGTCGTCGCCACGCCGGGCCGCCTGCAGGACCATCTGGACAGCCGGCACGCCCGCCTGGACCACGTGCAGGTGATGGTGCTGGATGAGGCGGACCAGATGCTCGACAAGGGCTTCCTGCCGCCGATCCGCAAGATCCTGCGCGCCACGCCGCCGACCGGTGAGCGGCAGACATTGTTCTTCTCGGCTACCATGCCGAACGAGATCGCCAAGCTTGCCGGCGAAATGCTGTCCAACCCGGCCCGCGTGGAGGTGACCCCCGTCGCCACCACCGCCGAGCGGGTCGATCAGCGCGTCATCCACGTCGAAGCCGGCGGCAAGCGCGGCATGCTGGCCGAGCTGCTGCGCGCCCCCGGCGTGGGCCGCGCCCTGGTGTTCAGCCGCACCAAGCACGGCGCCGACAAGATCGTGAAGAACCTGGAAGCCGACGGCCTTTCGGCCAACGCCATCCACGGCAACAAGGGCCAGACCCAGCGCGAGCGGGCGCTGGACCAGTTCAAGCGCGGCACCGCGCCCATCCTGGTCGCCACCGACATCGCGGCCCGCGGCATCGATGTGGACGGCGTGACCCACGTCATCCAGCACGACCTGCCGGAGGTGCCGGAAACCTACGTCCACCGCATCGGCCGGACCGCGCGCGCCGGTGCCTCGGGCGAGGCCATCGCGCTGTGCGCGCCGGACGACCAGGACAAGCTGCGCGCCATCGAGAAACTGACCCGCCAGGCAATCCCGGCTGAAGATCGCCGGACCGACAAGTCCCGCGCCTTGCCGGCCCCCG
>CAXTJY010000645.1:0-2523 GCA_964244395.1 uncultured Rhodovarius sp. | reverse complement strand
GGTGCGCCGACCGACACGAAGACCCACGATCCCAGGGGGACGAGCCATGGACTACCAGCACTTCTTCCGTAAGCAGCTCGACACCCTGCGAAGCGAGGGCAACTACCGCGTCTTCGCCGACCTGCAGCGCAAGCGCGGCCAGTTCCCGCGCGCAACCCACATGGACGGCCGCAACAACAACGACGTCACGGTCTGGTGCAGCAACGACTACCTGGGCATGGGCCAACACCCCGACGTGCTGGCGGCGATGCACGAGGCGCTCGAAAGCTGCGGCGCCGGCGCCGGCGGCACGCGCAACATCGCCGGCACCAACCACTACCACGTGTTGCTGGAACAGGAGCTGGCCGACCTTCACGGCGCCGAATCCGCACTGCTGTTCAACTCCGGCTACATGGCGAACTGGGCGGCGCTCAGCACCCTCGGCGCCATGATGCCCGGTTGCATCATCCTCTCGGACACGCTGAACCACTCCTCCATGATCGAGGGCATCCGCCACAGCCGCACCGAAAAGCAGATCTGGGCCCACAACTCGCCGGCCGACCTCGACCGCAAGCTGGCCCTGCTCGACCCTGCGGCCCCGAAGCTGGTCGCCTTCGAGAGCGTCTATTCCATGGACGGCGACATCGCCCCCCTTGGCGAGATCCTGGACGTCTGCGAACGCCACAACGCGATGAGCTACCTGGACGAGGTCCACGCCGTCGGCCTGTATGGCGCCCGCGGCGGCGGCATCGCCGAGCGGGACGGCCTGGCCCACCGCGTGACCTGCATCAACGGCACGCTCGCCAAGGGCTTCGGCGTGATCGGCGGATACATCGCCGCGTCCGCCGCCCTCTGCGATTTCGTCCGCAGCTTCGCCTCCGGCTTCATCTTCACCACCGCCCTGCCGCCCGCCGTCGCCGCAGGCGCCCTCGCCAGCGTCCGCCACCTGAAGGGCAGCACGACCGAGCGGGAGGCCCAGCAGCGCAACGTCGCCCTGCTCCGCGCCCAGCTCGACGCAGCAGGCCTCCCGCACGCCCCCAACCCCAGCCACATCGTGCCCGTGATGGTCGGCGACCCCGTGCTCTGCAAGCAGGTCAGCGACACCCTGCTCGACCGCCACGGCATCTACGTCCAGCCCATCAACTACCCCACCGTCCCGCGCGGCACCGAGCGCCTGCGGATCACCCCCTCCCCCATGCACACCGAGGCGGACATCACCCACCTCGTCGCCGCCCTGTCGGAAGTCTGGGCCCAGATCGGCCTGCAACGAGCCGCGTGATCCCATTCGTTATTGAGAAGCATTTGCAGTAAGCGCGATCGTGACTATTCGTAACCGCGGACATATTGCCAAAACCCGCGGAACGCTCATTAGTTATCCCTAGGGACAACCCTCAGGGAGCGGACGATGGATCGCGTAAACGACAAGACCCGGCGCACGGTGCTGAAGACCGGTCTCGGCATCATCGCCGGCACCGCCGCCGCCGCCACGACGGCCCGGGCGCAGGACCAGAAGATCGCACAGAACCTGGTCCAGTACCAGGAAGGCCCGAAGGACGGCCTCGAATGCGACAAGTGCGTCAACTGGGTCGCGCCCAACGCATGCAAGATAGTCGAAGGCAAGATCAACCCAAAAGGCTGGTGCGTCGCCTACGCCCCCAAGGAAGGCTGACCTCCCCTGCTCCCTCTCCCGCCTGCGGGAGAGGGTCGGGGTGAGGGCGCCGCCCCCTACTTCGCCTCAGGCAACGGCTCCGGCGTCCCCGCCAAAGTCCGCAGATACGCAATCACGTCAGCTCGTTGCTTCCCATCCGGCACGCCGGCAAACGTCATCTTCGTACCCGGAGCATACGCCGCCGGCTTCGTCAGCCACTTGTCCAGCTCCTCGTAGGTCCAATTCCCGCCCTTGCCCTTCAGCGCGTTGGAATAGGCGTAGCCCTGCATGTGGCTCCCGATCGGCGCTCCCACCACGCCATACATGTTCGGCCCCAACCCGGCCTTCCCGCCCTCGTTATACGTATGGCACGCGATGCACCCCAGCTTGAGCGTGTCCGCCTGTCCCGCCTTCACGTCCGCCGAAGCCAGCCGCACCCCGATCGGCGCGTTCGCATCGCCACCGGGAGCCGGAGCACCACCAGCAGGCGCCGCCGCGGCCGGAGCAGCAGCCGTCACCGCCGGGGCCGCTGGCAACGCCACCGGGGTCGCCGACAGACTACGAAGATACAGGATTATGTCCGCCCGCTTCTTCGGGTCCGCCAACCCCGCATAACTCATCTTCGTCCCGGGCGCATAGGCGCTCGGCTTCTTCAACCACTCGCTCATCTGCTCGAACGTCCAGGGACCTTCCTTGCCCTTCAGCACCGCGGAATACGCGAACCCCTGCTGATGCCCGTGCGGCGCGCCGACCACCCCATACAGGTTTGGCCCCACCCCGGCCTTCCCGCCCTCGTTGAACGAGTGGCACGCCACGCACCCCTGCGCCTTCACCCCCGCCTCGCCACGCCCCACGTCGGCAGACGCCAGCAGCGCCGCGATCGGCGGCTCCGGGTC
>CAXTJY010000644.1:0-2528 GCA_964244395.1 uncultured Rhodovarius sp. | reverse complement strand
ATCGACGCCGACCCAGGCGCGGGTGGCGCCGCCCGCCACGCCGACCCGCCCGCCGCTGGAGCTGCCATCGGGCAGGAAATCGATGCCGGCGACACGCTCGCCGGCGGTGAGGCCGGACACGGCGGTCATGCTGGGTCAGGCCGCGCGGCAGGGACTGGACCGGGCCGGCGCCGACGCGGTAACCGCCGGCCCCGACATCGAGCGCAAATACCACGCGCTCGCCGCCCGAAATGGCCTGTGCCCGGGCAAGCCGCAGTGCCTGGGACAGCTGGGCGGCAGCGGCGCGTGCCTCAAGGGCGGGGCTGCGAGAGGGGCCGCGGCCCAGGACCATTCCGGCGGAGAGGGCCAGGATGACTAGGACGACCAGCACCTCGATAAGGGAAAAGCCGGCATCGACACGGTCGAGCGGCGATCCTGGGACGCGAGACTTCGCCACGGTCGCGCTCGACCCCACCATGTCTCGAAGCAAGCGAGGCAAACAGGTCGAGGCGCCGACGGCGAGCGGCGCTCTGGCCCGTGCAAGGCGGCCGGCGGATACCAAGGGGCGCCCGCTAACCCGCCAGGTCATTGAGGCTCAGCATGGCCAGCAGCAGGGCGGAGACGATGCTGGCCACCGCGGCGCCCATGAGGATGGTGATGGCAGGCACGAGCAGCGCCACCAGCCGCTGCAGCCCAAGCCGCGACTTCTCCTCATGGATCGACGCCGCCCGCAGCGCCATGTCGCCCAATGCCGCCTCCTCGCCCAGTTGCAGCAGATGCACGGTGCGAACCGGGAACACGCCCGAAGCACCCAGCCCCAGCGCCAGCCCGCCGCCGGCCTTGATGCCTTCCGTCGCCGCGTCGATGGCGGCCACCGCCGCGGTGTTGCCCACCGTGTCGCGGGCGATGCCCAGCGCGCCGACCAGCGCCATGCCATTGTTCAACAGCGTGCCCAGCGTGCGGGTGAAGCGCGCCGCGATGACCTCCCGGGCCAGGGCGCCGATCACGGGCAGGCGCAGCAGGAAGCGGTCCACCAGCAGCCGTGGCCCTGGCCGTTTCAGCGCCTGGCTGAGCACAAGCCCCAGCACCAGCAGCGCCACCAGCGCATACAGGCCGTAACCCGACACCAGGTCGCCGGCCGCGATGAGCACCCGCGTCGGCCCCGGCAGGGCGGCGCCGTTCTGCTCGAACAGCGGCACGAATTGCGGCAGCACCTGGGTCAGCAGCAGGGCGATGGAGCCGATGGCCGCCACCATCAGCAGGCAGGGGTAGATCAGCGCCGACTGAATGCTGGACGCCATGGCGCGCTCGCGCTCCATCAGATCAGCCATCTGGTCCAGCGTGGCAGCCAAAGTGCCGCCGGCCTCGCCGGCACGGACCAGCCCGACATACAGGGTCGAGAAGCTGCGCGGCTGCTGCGACAGGGCGTTGGCCAACGGCGCGCCGTCGCGCACCGCGTCGCGGATGCGCTCCAGTACCGCGCGCACCCGCGGCCGGGTGTTGATCTGCAGCAGGAAGCGCAGCGCCCGGTCGAGGTCCTGCCCGGCGGACAGCATCAGCGACAGTTCGCGGGTGAATTCGGTCACGTCCTGCGCGGACAACGCGCGGGCGCCGCCCAGCTCCAAGGTTAGCAGCCCCTGCCAGAAGCCGCTTTCCCGGTCCGGCTCCGCATTCAGCGGGATGCTGCCGTCGCGCTGCAGCCGCGCGATCACCGCCGCCTCGTCGGCTGCTTCCATGGTGCCGCGCAGCGTCTCGCCGCTGCGGCTGATGGCGGTGTAGCGAAAGGCGGGCATGCGGGATTACGGCTCAGGCTTCGGCGCGGATGCTCTGGACGACTTCCTCGATGGTCGTGGAGCCGGCCAGCGCGGCATCCAGCCCGGCATCGAACATCGTCACCATCCCGGCCTCGATGGCGGCGCGCTCGATCTCGGGATGCTCGGCATGGGCGAAGATGAGCTTTTCGATGGCGGGGTCAGGCTCCAGGAATTCGGCGATGGCGAGCCGGCCGGAAAAGCCGGTCTGTCGGCAATGGGTGCAGCCAACCGGGTGCCACAGCGTGACCGGCGCATCCGGCACCTGGCCAGGCCGGCGGTCCAGCCCGAAGCGTTGCACCAGCTCATCGGGCGCGATCTCGGCCCGGCGGCATTCCAGGCACAGTCGCCGCACCAGACGCTGCGCCATCACCCCGCGCAGCACCGCGTTCAGCAGATAGTCTTCCAGCCCCATGTTGCGGAGGCGCGAAATGCTGGCCGCCGCCGAGTTGGTGTGCAGCGTGGACAGCACCAGGTGGCCGGTCAGCGCCGCCTGCACCGCGATCTGCGCCGTCTCCAGGTCGCGAATCTCGCCCACCATGATGACGTTGGGGTTGTGCCGCAGGATGGAGCGCAGCAGCGAGGCAAAATCCAGCCCGATCTGCGGCTTGACTTGAATCTGCGTAATGCCGGCCAGCCGGTACTCGATAGGGTCCTCGATGGTGACGACCTTCCGCTCCACGGAATTCAGCGCCAGCAACCCCGTATAGAGCGTGGTCGTCTTGCCGCTGCCGGTGG
>CAXTJY010000643.1:0-2543 GCA_964244395.1 uncultured Rhodovarius sp. | reverse complement strand
ACGCGCGATACAGGCCCAGCCAGCGCCGGATGGTGGCGGCGTCGAACACATCCGTCGTGCTCATCGTGCGCGGGTCGCCGGCCTGGGTGCGCGCCAGGTAGGCCACCAGGCGCATCTCATCCAGCATGTTGTGCGGGTAGGTGTCGGTGCCGACGCCCATATTGACCCCGCCGCGCTTGTAGCGGCCGAAATCCTTCATGGTGATGCCGCGCCGCGCGAAGACCGTAGGGCAGTGCGCCACCGTGGTGCCGGTATCGGCAAGGATGGCCAGGTCATTCTTGGTGTGCCAGGGCGTGCTGGGGTGATCGTCCAGGAAGATGCCGTGGCCGATCACCGCGCGCTCGTCCAGCAGGCCCATTTCATGCAGCCACTGGATGGGGGTGAAGCCGTGCCGACGGGTGATCTCGTGGAACTCGACCACGGATTGCGCGGCGTGGATCTGCCAGGAGAGGCCGCGCGCCCGCGCCTCGGCGCGGGAATCCCGCAGCAACCCCGGCGCGCAGGTGTCGATCTGCGCCGGGCAGGCCATGCCGAACAGCCGCCCCGAGGGATGCTGCTCGGCGCGCTGGATGAGGGTGAAGGCCTCCTCCATCGCCTTCTCGCCGGCCTTCTCGTCCCACTCGTATTCCACGACATGGCCGTTCTTGGTGAACCAGCGGGCGGAGCGGAACATCGGCGCGATGCAGACCCGCATGCCGGCCTCGGCCAGCAGGTCGAGCCAGCCGGGATGGGCTATGGAGAGGTCGGCCAAAGTGGTGACGCCGGAGAGCAGCAATTCGGACAGCGCCACCCGCACGCAGTCCGGAATGGCCGCAGCGTCCGACCGAAAGATCGGCATGTATTCGTACAGCGATGAATTGTAGAGGCCGGGCGAGCCGATCTCGTCGATCAGCCCCTTGTTCATTGGCTCGCTGGTCGGGTGCGAGTGGATGTTGACCAGGCCCGGCATCACGAGCAGGCCCTTGCCGGAGATGACCTCATCCGCCTCGCCATCGTAGCCGCGGCCGACGAAGCTCAACACCCCGTCGCGGAATGCGATGCTGCCGCCGGGCATGTAGGCGTGGCGCTTTTCGGAAGCGTCCCAGGCGACGACGAGGTCGGCGTCGCGGATCAGGGTGGTGGTCATCGGTTCAGGTTCCTGCGCGCGGCGCGCCATTCGGCCAGGCCGATGATGACGACGATGAGGTTGAGGGCGGAGGGAACATAGAGCAGCCAGTGCGGCCCCTGCCCAGGGAATGCATGCAGCACCGTGGTAACCACGGCGAGGAACACGCCGATGGCGATGGCCCACGGCAGGTAGTACGGCATCAGCCGGCCTCGGCCAGGTGGCAAACGGCCTCGATGTTGTGGCCGTTCAGGTCAGTGATGAAGGCGCCGTAGTAGTCGGCGTGGTACTGTTCGCGGATGCCCGGGGCCCCGTTGTCGGTGCCGCCGGCGGCGAGCGCCGCCGTGTGGAACGCGCGCACCTCGGCCCGGCTGCGCGCTGTGAAAGCGAAGTGGATATGGCCCGGCGCCGGCCCAGCCAGCTCGGTCGCGCCGAACCAGAACGGCGCCTCCTTCTCATCGGGGCGGCCCAGCATGGCGAAGTTGTCGCCCTCCTTGCGCACGACCAGGCCGAGCGGCGCCAGGGCGGCGACGTAGAAGGCGCGGCTGGCCGGGAAATCCGCCACGGTGAAGCCAAGATGGTCCAGCGGCATCAGCGCACCCGCAGATCCAGGCCCCGATACAGGCCGATGCCGTACAGCCCGTGCGCCCGGGCGCCCTCGACGCGCCGCGTGCTCCACACGCTGAGCTGGCTGCGCGCCAGGGTCAGCCAAGGCGCCTGCTCGGCTAAGCGGCGCTGCAGCAAGCCCAGCACCTCGGTTCGCCTCGCCGGGTCGGTGGTGGCGCGCGCCTCAGCCAGCCAGGCATCGGTGTCGGGGTCGTTCCAGTTCATCCGGTTGGGCGTGGGGCGGCTGGCGCTGCCCCAGTACAGGCTCAGCGCATCGCCCGCCGACACGTAGGGGTAGCTGAGGAAGAAGGCATCGAATTCCTGCGTCGCCAGCCGGCCCCAGGCGACGGTGGCGTCATAAAACTGGATGCGCATCTCGATGCCGACCTGCCGCAGTCCCTGCTGCATGATCTCGGCGGCGCGCTGGTTCGTCAGGTTATTGATGCCGTAGGTGACGAAGGTGGCGCGCTGGCCATTCTTCACCCGCACGCCGTCCGGCCCCGGCACCCAGCCGGCCTCGTCCAGGGTGCGGCGGGCGGCGGCGGGGTCATAGGCCGGCACCATGGCATCGGATTGTGCGTCGTAATCCAGGGTGCGCGGGTTGACGATGTTGCGGGCCACCTCGGCATGGCCGGACCACACCGCGCGGACGAGGCCGGCGCGGTCCACCGCCTGGTGGGTGGCGCGGCGGATGGCGATGTCCGACACCACCGGCCGGTCGATCTTCCAGCCGAAGAAGAAATCCCAGAAGTAGTTGGGCTGGTTGGAGACGGTGAGCGTCGGCACCCGGCGCATCGTGTCCCAGAACGCCTCCGGGATGTATTGCGTGATG
>CAXTJY010000642.1:0-2550 GCA_964244395.1 uncultured Rhodovarius sp. | reverse complement strand
CTTCCGGCTCGACGGCCGACGCGCTCTGGTCAACGGCGCGGGGCGTGGCATCGGCCTGGCCGTCGCCGCCGCCCTGGCCGAGGCCGGCGCGACCGTCTCCCTGATCTCCCGCACCGCGGCCGAGATCGAGCCCGTCGCCGCCGCCCTCGGCGGCGAGGCCATGGTGCTGGACGCGACGGACGTCACTGCTTTCGCCGCAGCCGTGGCCGCCCGCCCGGCCTTCCACATCTTCGTCAACAATGCCGGGACCGCCCGCCATGCGCACTTCCTGGACGTGACGGCGGAGGACTACGATGCGGTGATGGCGTTGAACCTGCGCGCCGCCTTCTTCGCCGCGCAGGCGGTCGCCCGCAGCATGGTGCGCGATCAGGTCGCCGGCTCCATCATCAACGTCTCCTCGCAGATGGGCCATCTCGGCGGCCCAGACCGCAGCGTCTATTGCGCCAGCAAGGCCGGGCTGGAAGGCCTGACACGCGCCATGGCGATCGACCTCGGCCCGCACGGCATCCGCGTCAACACACTCTGCCCCACCTTCACCCGCACGCCGCTGACCGCGCCGTTCTTCGATCGGCCGGGCTTCACCGAATGGGCGCTGGCCCGCATCCACATTGGCCGCATCGCCGAGGTGACCGACATGATGGGGCCGGCGGTCTTTCTGGCATCCGACGCTGCCGGCATGGTCACGGGCAGCGCGCTGATGGTGGATGGCGGCTGGACGGCGGGGTAGGGTGGAGGCATGCCCGATACAGCCCCGCTGCGTGCCGCCATCTTCCTCGACTTCGATAATGTCGTCTCCGGCATGGCTCTGCTGGCCGGCCCCGATCTGGCCGAGCGCTTCGCCGACGAGCCGCTGGCCTGGCTCCGCCCCCTGATGGACGGCCCGCGCCGCACCCTGCTGAGGCGCTGCTACATGAACTCCAACGCGTATCTACGGCGCGCCGACCAAAGCCGCGCCTATTTCGGCGATTTCCGCTTCGCCTTCCAGGCCGTGGGCTTTGAGGTGGTGGACTGCCCGCCGCTGACCCAGCTCAAGAACGGCGCGGACATCCGCATGACCGTTGATGTGATGGACACGCTGGCCTCATCCACCCGCTTCGACGAGTTCAACCTGCTGTCCAGTGACTCGGATTTCGTGCCGCTGCTGCTGCGGTTGCGCGCTGCGGATAGGCGCACCCGGGTGTTGGGCCACCCAAAGATCGGCGCCATCGTGCGCGCCGCGGCTGATGAGGTCCGCACACTGGATGAGATTGCGGACTGGCTGCTGCCGCGCGGTCAGGATGCGTATCGGCCGGCCGGCGAGCCGCAAGATGTCCTGGACATGGTGGCCGCCATCATGGCCGAGGCACGCGGGCCAATCACCTTGGCGTCACTCGGCAGCCAGCTCGCCAGCCGGCTGGGGTTGACGATGCGCGACAGCAACTACGCCGGAACCGGCTCGATCGACGCGATGCTCAACGCCGTCGGCGGGCTGGTCCGTCAGGAAGGCCCGGGCGGCGGCTTCGTGCTGCGAGAGGAGTGGCTGGCTTCGGCGCCTGGCGGGGAACAGGCAGTCAACACGGAAGAGACCGAGAGCCCCGACAGCGGGACGTGACGCAGCCAGGACGCGGCCGGCCCGCGTGGCGCGCAGCGCGACGGCTCGCTCTCGGCGCCAAACAACGCCAGGGTCTGACAGCCGGTCGCGGCGGCCAGGTGGGTCGGGCCGCTGTCGTTGCCCACCGTGAAAGCCGCGCGGCGGGCTATGGCGGCGAGTTGGGGCAGGGTGGTGCGGCCGGTCAGGTCGATCACGCCGTGGCGCGCCAGAGCCTTGCCCAGAGGGGCCTCCGCCGGGCCACCGCAGGCGACTGTGGGAAGGCCTAACGCCTCGGCCAGCGCGCCGTAATGCGGCCAGCGCTTGCCCGGCCGCTCCGGCGACGCGCCGGGCAGCAGCAGCGCGAAGCGTTCCGGCAAAACGAAGCCGCCGAGATCGCCATCCAGCCAGTCCAGCGCGGGGGCGGGGAAATCCTTCAGCCCGGCGCGTTGCAGCTGCTCTCGCTGGCGCTCCACCGTGTGCAGCGCGTTGCGGGCCGGGTTGTCATGTGGGTGGGAGGCGCCTGGGGCCACGCCCGACCATCGGGCCGCCGCGCCCACGAACCAGCGGTAGCGCGACGAGCGTGGCGAGGTCTGCAGATCGTACACCCAGTCGAACCGCGCCCGGCGCAACCGCCAGGCCAGCCGGGCGAGTGCCGGCAGGTCCGTCCATGAGGGTCTGCCGTCTTCCCACACTGCGTCGAACCAGGGCGACGCCCGGCCCAGCGGGGCGAAGGGGGGGGTCGTCAGCAAGGTGATTCGGCTGCCGGGATGGCGCGCGCGGATGGCGGCGAAGGGGCCGAAGCCCTGCACGAAATCGCCCAGCGCGCCGAGCTTGATGACCAGGATACTCACGCCAGCTCCCGATAGACATCCAGGGTCGCGGCCTGCATGGCGGCGGTGGTGTAGCGCTCCAGCACGGCGGCGCGCGCCGCCTGGCCCATGGCGGCGATCTGCGCCGGATCCTGGGCCAGCGCCTCGCGC
>CAXTJY010000641.1:0-2560 GCA_964244395.1 uncultured Rhodovarius sp. | reverse complement strand
TCGGCCGCATCCGCCTGGTTTCAATCCGCAGCGGCGGCTGCGGGTGGCGCTGCTGAGCGCCGGCTTCGGGCGCCACCCGGTGGGTTGGCTGACCCTGGCAGGCATCGAAGCCCTGCCGCGCGACGGATTTGAAATCGTGGTCCATTCGCTGCGGCCGCAGCATGATGCGCTGGCCCGACGCTTCCAGACACGCGCAGATCTCTGGCGCGAGCATGGCAAACTGAGCGACCTGGCGCTTGCCCAGGCCATCGCCGCCGATGCGCCGGATGTCCTGATTGACCTGGGCGGCCATGGCGAAGGCGGCCGGGTGACGGCCCTGGCGCATCGGCCGGCGCCGGTGCAGATCAAATGGGTCGGCGCGCAAGCCGCCACCACCGGCGTGCCGGGCGTGGACTGGATTCTGACGGATCGCTGGCAGACGCCGCCGGGCTTCGAGCGGTATTACACCGAGAAGCTTCTGCGCTTGGCCGATGGGTATGTCTGCTTTACCCCGCCCCCCTGGGGGCCGCCGGTGGGGCCGCTGCCGGCCCTGGGGCGCAGTCATGTCACCTTCGGCTGCTCCAACAATCTGGCCAAGGTCACACCCGCGGTGCTGGCTGCCTGGGCTGCGATCCTGGCGGCCGTGCCCAATTCGCGGCTGGTGTTGCGGACGCATGCGCTGGGCGATGCCGGCACCCGCGAGGCCTTTCTGGCCCGCTGCGGCCTGGACGCCAACAGGCTCGAACTGCACGGTTGCGCGCCCCATGAGGAATTGCTGGAGGGCTACAACGCCATCGACATCGCACTCGACCCCTTCCCCTATGCCGGCGGGCTGACCGCCTGCGAGGCGCTGTGGATGGGGGTGCCGCTGGTCGCCATGGCGGGCAGCAGCTTCGCCGGGCGGCATGCGGTGTCGCACCTCAACAATGTCGGCCTGGGCGACTGGGTAGCGGCTGACGTGGCAGGCTATGTCGCCCGCGCGGTGGCCGCTGCGGCCGACCTGGCGGGCCTTGCCAAGCTGCGCGCCGGGCTGCGCGGCCGGATGGAAGCCTCGCCGCTGATGGACGCGCCCCGCTTCGGCGCCAGCCTGGCCGCCGGGCTGCGGCACGCCTGGCGGCAGCGATGTTATGCAATGCGCGGGTGACCCCAAGGGAGCGCAAGCCCGCCCCAACTCACCCTGGTTACCCCACCCAGTCCGGCGCAGGCAGGGCCATGTAGGCGGCTTTCAGGGCGCGGCCCCAGCCCTGCCGGACCACCGTGTAGTAGGGGTCGTCCTCGGCAATGCGGCGCCATTGGTCGATCTTCAGCGCGTCCGTCCGCAAGGTCAGCAGGTCCATCGGCAGCCCCACCGTCAGGTTGGAGCGGATGGTGCTGTCCATCGACACCAGCGCCAGCTTCAGCCCCTCGGCCAGCGGCGTGTCGAAGCCCAGGTTCCGGTCGAGGATGGGCTTACCGTATTTATGCTCGCCGACCTGCAGGAAGGGGGTGTCCGTCGTCGCCTCGATAAAGTTGCCGGCGGAGTAAATGAGGAAAAGCCGCGGCTTCTCCGTGCCGATCTGCCCGCCCACCAGCAAGCTACAGTCGAAGCCGATGCCCTGGTTGGAGAGCGCCCTGCCATCCTGGTCGTACACCCCGCGCACCGCGGCGCCCACCAGCCGCGCTGCCTGGAACATGTTGGGCACGTCGCGCAGCGTGAGGGTGTGGCCATCCAGCGGCACGCCCTCCTGCAAGTGGCTCCAGACCGCCTGGGTGATGGCCAGGTTGCCGGCGGTGCACAGTCCCAGCACCCGCTCGCCCGGCACTTCGACGTGCTGCAGCTTGGAGAAGACCGAGATGTTGTCGAGCCCCGCATTGGTGCGGGTGTCGCTCAGCATGAGCAGCCCTTCGCGCAGGCAGAGGCCGACGCAATAGGTCATGCCGGCGCCGATGGCCGAACTCGGGCCATCACGCCGCGCCGCGGATGTAGAAGGCGTCGATCGCCGCACCTAACCCTGCAGCGCGCTCGATCATCCGGGTGAGGTAGCTGTGCAGCCCCTCCTCGAAGATGTCACCGATCCGGGCGTAGCGAAGTGTGGCGTGCAGCTCGCCAGCGAGGCGGTGGCATTCGCCGCGCCGGCCGCCCTGTTCGGCCGCTATGTCGTCCAGCAGTTCGGAGACGCGGCCGAAGCAGGCGACCAGGCTGCGCGGCAGTTCCCGCCGAAGGATCAGCAGTTCGGCGATGCGCTGGGGCTCCAGCCGGTCGCGGTACACCCACTGATAGGCTCGGGCGGCGGAAGCGGAGGCCAGGATGGCCTGCCACTGGGCGTATTCGGCGGTCTCGCCGGCGGCCAGCATGCCGTGCCGCACGTCGAGCAGCCGGGCGGCGTTGTCGGCGCGTTCCAGGGCGGTGCCGAGCTGCACAAATCTCCACGCCTCGTTGCGCAGCATGGTGTCGGTGGCGGCGCCGTTGAATAGCAGCACGCGCTCGCGCACCCAATCCAGGAATTCAGGCAGCGCCTCGCCATCCACCAGGGTCAGGTCGCGGCGCCGCAGCGCGTTCCAACTGTCGTTCAGCGCGCTCCACATATCCACGGTCAGCGCG
>CAXTJY010000640.1:0-2598 GCA_964244395.1 uncultured Rhodovarius sp. | reverse complement strand
GCCGGTGCCCTGGTCGTTGAGTGCGCGCAGGAGGCCTCCCGATGACCATTCCCAACGCCATGACCACCCTGGATTTCGGGTTGGGCGAGGAACTGGACATGCTGCGCGAGAGCGTGCGCGGTTTCAGCCAGGACCGCGTGGCGCCCATCGCCGCCGAGATCGACCGCACCGACGAATTCCCGCGCTACCTCTGGCCCGAGATGGGCGCGCTGGGGCTACACGGCATCACCGTGCCAGAGGAATTCGGCGGCGCCGGCCTTGGCTACCTGGCGCATTGCGTCGCCATCGAGGAGGTGTCGCGCGCCTCCGCTTCGGTGGGGCTGAGCTACGGCGCGCACGCCAACCTGTGCATCAATCAGATCAGCCGCAACGGCAGCGAGGAACAGAAGCGCCGCTACCTGCCCAAGCTGATCTCCGGCGAGCACCTCGGTGCGTTGGCGATGAGCGAGCCGGGCGCCGGCAGCGACGTCGTCTCGATGAAGCTGCGCGCCGAAAAACGCGGCGACCGCTGGGTGCTGAACGGTACCAAGATGTGGATCACCAACGCCCACTACGCCGAGACGCTGGTGGTCTATGCCAAGACCGATCCGGCGGCGGGGCCGAAGGGCATCACCGCCTTCATCGTGGAAAAGGGCTTCAAGGGATTCACCCCCGCCCAGAAACTCGACAAGCTGGGCATGCGCGGCAGCCCAACCTCGGAGCTTGTCTTCGAGGATTGCGAGGTGCCCGAGGAGAATGTGCTGGGCGCGGTGAACGGCGGCGTTCGGGTGCTGATGAGCGGGCTGGACTACGAACGCGCCGTGCTGGCCGCCGGCCCCATCGGCATCATGCAGGCGGCGATGGATGTGGTGCTGCCCTACGTTCACGAACGAAAGCAGTTCGGCCAGAGCATCGGCGAATTCCAGCTCATTCAGGGCAAGCTGGCCGACATGTACACCCAGATGAATGCGGCCCGGGCCTATGTATACACCGTGGCGCGCGCCTGCGACGCCGGGCGCGCCTCGCGCAAGGACGCCGCGGGCGCCATCCTCTTCGCGGCCGAGACGGCCACCAGGCTGGCGCTGGATTCCATCCAAATCCTTGGCGGCAACGGCTACATCAACGACTACCCCACGGGGCGGCTGCTACGCGACGCCAAGCTGTACGAGATCGGCGCCGGAACCTCCGAAATCCGACGTATGCTGATCGGACGCGAGCTGTTCCGGGAGAGCGCATGAGCCGGCGATCCAGCCTGGACCGGGGCGGCGCCGGATCTGGCGCGAGCGCATGCTTGGCGGGCCGTCCCATTTGCCGGTCGCCCTGGGACCGCCCGCACGGTGTGCCGCTCCGCAAGAATCCCGCTGGTCGGGTCCAGCCCGGCCCAGGGCCGCTGGAGCGCGACGCGTGATCCTGCCCTCCAGCGTGAACCCGCGCAGCGCCGAATTCCGCGAACGCGCTGCGCATAACGACGCGTTGCTCGTCACGCTGCGCGAACGCGCCGCCACCGCGGCGCTGGGCGGCAACGCCCGCTCCCGCGAGCGGCACGTGGCGCGCGGAAAACTGTTGCCTCGTCACCGCGTCGAGCGGCTGCTCGACCCCGGTGCGCCTTTCCTCGAACTCTCGCCGCTCGCCGCGCATGGGATGTATGGCGGCGAGGTGCCCGGCGCCGGCCTCATCACCGGCATCGGCCGCGTCTCCGGGCGGCTGTGCGTCATCGTCGCCAACGACGCCACGGTGAAGGGCGGCAGCTACTACCCACTGACGGTGAAGAAGCATCTGCGGGCGCAGGAGGTCGCGCAGCAGAACCGGCTGCCCTGCCTCTATCTGGTGGATTCCGGTGGGGCGAACTTGCCGAACCAGGACGAGATATTCCCGGACCGCGAGCATTTCGGCCGCATCTTCTTCAACCAGGCCAACATGTCGGCCGCCGGCATCGCGCAGCTTGCCGCGGTTATGGGCAGCTGCACCGCCGGCGGCGCCTATGTGCCGGCGATGTGCGACGAAAGCATCATCGTGCAGAGCCAGGGCACCATCTTCCTGGGCGGCCCGCCGCTGGTGAAGGCGGCCACCGGCGAGGTGGTCAGCGCCGAGGACCTCGGCGGGGCGGACGTCCACACGCGGCTTTCCGGCGTGGCCGACCATATGGCGGTCGACGACATGCATGCTTTGGGGTTGCTGCGCGGCATCGTGCGCAACCTCAACCTGCCGAAGCTGGCGGAGACGACCGGGCCCGCGCCCTTGTATGACCCTGCGGAGCTTGCCGGAATCATTCCGACCGACCTGCGCCAGCCCGTGGATGTGCGGGAGATCATCGCCCGCATCGTCGACGGCTCGGAGCTCGACGAGTTCAAGCCGCGCTACGGCACCACCCTGGTCACCGGCTTTGCGTGGATACACGGCCAGCCCGTCGGCATCCTGGCCAATAACGGCATCCTTTTCAGCGAGAGCGCGCAGAAGGGTGCCCATTTCATCGAGCTGTGCTGCCAGCGGCGCGTGCCGCTGCTGTTCCTGCAGAACATCGCGGGCTTCATGGTCGGGCGGAAATACGAGGCCGGCGGCATCGCCAAGGATGGCGCCAAGCTGGTCACCGCCGTCGCCACCGCCAGCGTGCCGAAATTC
>CAXTJY010000639.1:0-2615 GCA_964244395.1 uncultured Rhodovarius sp. | reverse complement strand
GCGCTGGCGGCGACGCCGCTTGCCACCTGGATGACCTGGCCGCTGGAGAACCGCTTCTCCCGCCCCGCCACGCCGCCGGCGCATGTGGACGGCATCATCATCCTGGGCGGCGCGGTGGACCAGGACCTCACCTCCGCCCGCGGCATCCCGGCACTGACCGGCGCGGCCGAGCGGATGACCGAGGCAGTGGCGCTGTCCCGCCGCTTCCCAGAGGCACGGATCGTCTTCACCGGAGGCACCGCCAACCCGCTCCGCCATCAGATGACGGAGGCGGACGTGGCGCGGATGCTGTTCGGACAGCTGGGCCTGGAAGGCGACCGCGTCACCTATGAGAACGCCGCCCGCAACACGGCCGAGAACGCCACCCTGTCGCGCACCCTGATGCAGCCGCAGCCCGGGCAGACGTGGCTGCTGGTCACCTCGGCCAGCCACATGCCGCGTTCGGTGGGCGTGTTCCGCGCCGCCGGCTGGCCGGTGGTGCCCTGGCCGGTCAACTACAGCACCGGCATGACCAGCCTGTCCGGCTATGACGAGCCATTCTCGGAGAGGCTCGGCATGGCGGAGTGGGCGCTGCGCGAATATCTGGGGCTGGTGGCGTATCGGGTGCTGGGGCGGACGGACGCGCTGTTCCCGGCGCCCTGATTACAGCAGCCCCTGCTGCCGGAAGGACAGCCAGGCGCCGCGGCCCACGATCACGTGGTCATGCAGCAAGATACCCAGCGCCAGCGCCGCCTGCTTCACCTCCGCCGTCATCTCCAGGTCCGCGCGGCTGGGCGTCGGGTCGCCGCTGGGGTGGTTGTGGGCCAGGATCAGCGCGGTGGCGTGCAGCTCCAGCGCCCGGCGGACGACCTCCCGCGGATAGACCGACGTCTGGTTCACCGTGCCGCGCGTCTGCGCCTCGTCGGCGATCAGGCGATTGCGGCTGTCCAGGAACAGCACCCGGAATTGCTCCACTGGTTCGCGCGCCATCGCCGCGTTGAGGTGCCCCAGCAGCCGGTCCCAGTTGTTGAGCAGGTCGGCCTTGCGCAGTTGCGTGACGGACAGGCGCAGCGCGGCACCCTGCACCAGTTTCAGCGCGGCGGCCGCCGCCTCGCCCATGCCTTCCACCGCCTGAAGCTCCGGCATGGGTGCCGCGATGACGGCGGCAAAATCCCCAAAGCGCTCCAGCAGCGCGCGCGCGATCGGCTTGGTGTCGCGCCGTGGCAGGGCGAGAAACAGCAGCATTTCCAGCATCTCATGGTCCAGCAACGCGTCGGGGCCGAAGCGACTTATCTTCTCCCGCATGCGGGCGCGGTGCCCGAAATGCCCGGGCGGTGGCATCGTCTCGCCGAAGAGCGGGCCAGCCGAAGCCTCCGCGAAGCCTTTCGATTTCCTGCCCGACATCCCGACTCCTCGTGGCGTCATGCAAGCATGGGTTGAAAGCCGCGGCTTGTCAGCTACCCAGGATCACCCGGTGCATGAGCCGGCCCGGCATCAGCATGAAGGCGCCGATGACAATCAGGGCGCCGAAGAACAGGCCCAGCATCATTCCGCCGTGGGCCCGGATGCGCGCTGCCCTGCCATGCAGCGCGGCCAGCGGCAGCATGACCATAACCTCCACGCTGATGCCATGGACCCGGGAGTAGCGACCGTCGGCGCCGGTCATGCCGAAGGGGACAAGGCGAGCGCGGCCATCAGCCCAATCCAGGCCACCAGGCGGGGGCGCGCCGGAAGCCCACGACAGCAGCCCTAGTCGGCGACGTCCTCACTCACCGGCAGCGGCAGCGCGCCGGGCTTCTCGCCGATGGCGATCAGCGCCGCGTTCAGCGCCTGCTGGGTGCACAGGCCCAGAATGACGGGGTCGCGCGGCTTGATGTTGGCGCTGTTCCAGTGCGTGCGGTTGCGCACCTTGTCGATGGTGTCCTTGGTGGTGCCGAGCAGCTTGCCGACCGCGCTGTCGGGCAGTTGCGGGTAGTTGCGCAGCAGCCAGGCGATGCCGTCCGGCCGGTCGTTGCGCTTCGCCACGGGGGTGTAGCGGGCGCCCTTGCCGCGCATCTTGGGTAGCTCGATGCTGGGCTTGGCCATCACCAGCCGGGCGGTCGAATCGGCTTCGCAGCGCGCGATCTCTTCGCGGGTCAGCTGGCTGTTGGCGACGGGGTCGTAGCCGATGATGCCTTGCGCCACCTCGCCATCCGCGATGGCCTGGACTTCCAACGGGTGCATATCGACGAATTCGGCCACCTGCTCGAAGGTCAGCGAGGTCTTTTCGATCAGCCACACCGCGGTGGCCTTGGGCATCAGGGGCTGGGTCATCGGCGTCGGTTCACAATTTGGCGCCCGGGAACGCGACGGGGGGCGCGCCTGGCAAGCCGCGGCCCACACCGACGCACCAGGGCGCGAGGGGCGGATGGATTATGCGGCGGGACTGGTCCCGTCGCCATCGGGTTTCGCTATAATCGGGGTTGGCGTCACGGTCAAAGGAGGCGGTTGCATGATGGAAGAGGAATTGCCCCGCAAGCGGGACGCCGTAATGGCGCCGCGCCATTACGATGGCTGGTCGGTAAGCGACTTCGCTGAACACATCGAGGACCTGCGGGCCGAGACGGTCGTCTTCTACCCCCGGACGTTGGCGGCCG
>CAXTJY010000638.1:0-2630 GCA_964244395.1 uncultured Rhodovarius sp. | reverse complement strand
AGGATGTGGTGATGCGGGCCTGGGCCGCGCAGGACCGGTTCGAGCCCGACACGAACATGCGGGCCTGGCTCTTCACCATTTTGCGCAACCGCTTCTACAGCAAATACACCGGCAACGGCTCGCGCCAGACGACGCTGGAGGAGGTGCCCGAGGCTATGTTGGCAATCCCGCCGGCTCAGGAATGGGGCTTGCGCCATGCCGACCTGCGCGTTGCCATGGCGCAGCTGGATGCGCCGCTGCGCGAGGTGCTGCTGCTGAGCGTCGGTGCCCGGATGAACTATGCAGAGATTGCCCAGGTGCTCGACTGTCCGGTCGGTACGGTGAAGAGTCGGGTCTTCCGCGCGCGGCGCGAATTGGCGGTCCTGCTGGATGGCGATTTGGCACGGGTGGCCTGAGGGGCGGACCGGGGAGCAGCAACGCCGCTCCCCGCGGCGAGCCTCAGGGTGGGGCGTCAGCGCCGGTACGCGGCTTGCGCTGCTGGTCCGGCGGCATGCCATCCTCCATCACCGCCTCGGTCGTGGCCCGATCGTCTTTCGGACGACCTTTTTTCTCGTCGCCATCCGGCCCGGCCTCCGGCTCATGCGGTTCGCGGTCGCTCATCGGATCAGGAGCCAGGCCAGACCCATGCCCACGATCGCGGCGCTGAGGGAAAACGCCAGTACGTAGCGCATGCGGCCCTGGGCAACGCCTTGCCGCGCACGGGTGGTGTCGGTCTGATCCTGCGGATTCATGCTGCGGCTTCCCTCTTGTGTGCGGTGTTAACGCGGTACTCCCGAAAGGGCTGCAATCCATCCAACGCTTTGTTGCCTGAACGCTGGAACCTCTACTCGCCTATTCCGTTACGGCATCACACAGAGACCGGACCTGTCGATGCCTGAGAGCCAAGAAACCCCCGAACCACCGCCGACGCATCGTCCGGCGATCGGCGATGCAAAGGGCGGGGCCCGCAACCAGGAGAAAGTGAAGCAGCAGGAGACGAGGCCCTTGTCGCCCGAGGCGCAGGGCGGTGCCGGTGCCGGCCGCAAATGGCCAGGTGACAGCTGATGTGGCGTCGCCGCGCCCCGGCCTTCCTCACCCGGCCGGAGGATGGAGGGTTCCGCCTCTCCCAGGTCGCCATGCTGATGAGCCTTTTCGCCCTGGCAGGCGTGGCCCTTGCGACGATCACGCCGTGACCAACCCGGTGGTGGTGGCCATCCCGGCCCGCAATGAGGCTGAATGCCTCCCGCTGTGCCTCAACGCCCTGGCGGGACAGAGGGACGCGCCGGATTTCTCTGTGGTCGTCTTCGCCAATAACTGCGAGGACGAGACGGCGTCGGTGGCGCGCTCGATGGCGCGGCGTCTGCCGTTCAGGCTGCGGGTTCGGCAGATCAGCCTGCCCGAGGCGCAGCGCACGGCGGGCCATGCCCGCCGCGGCGCCATGGACATGGCGGCGAAGATGATCGGCGACGGCGACGGCATCCTGCTCAGCACCGATGCGGATGCACAACCGCGACCGGACTGGTTGGCCAATGTCACGCGCCATCTCGGCGACGGCGCCGATGCCGTGGCGGGGCGCGCCATTATGGTGGGCAGCGAGGCTGAGTCGCTTTCCGCGCCGCTCCGTGCCCGGCTGCGGCGCGAGGCGTGGCTGGCGCGCCTCATGGACCGCATCGCCGCCGCTATCGACGAGATTCCGTGGGACCCGTGGCCGCGGCATTGCGGCCATTGGGGGGCCAATTTCGCCGTGCGGGCGCGGACTTACCGGGCTTGCGGCGGCTTGCCACAAGTGCCGCTGGCGGAAGACCGCGCCTTTTTCGCGCTGCTGGACTCGCGCGACGCGCGGATTCGTCACGCCGAGGACTGCGTCGTCGAGGTCTCTGCCCGCGTGCAAGGCCGGGCACCAGGCGGCATGGCCGACGTGCTGGCGCGGCGGATGGCGGGGGAGGACCCGCTCTGCGACGCGGCGCTGGAACCGCTGGGCCATGCTCTCCGCCGTTACCGGCTGCGCAGCGCGCTTCGGCAGGGAGATGATTTTGCCACCGCGCGGAATGCCAGGCGACTCGGGCTCAGCGAGGAGGAGTTGCGTGAATCCGTGGCGGCGGCGAGCGCCGGTGAGGCCTGGGCGCGGCTGATGGCCGATGCCCCTGCCCTGCAGGAAATCCGCCTGCCCTATGACCGACTGGAACGGCAGATCGATGCCGCGCTGCTGGTGCTGCGGCGGCTGTGCCCCGGCGAGGCGCCGCCCGATCCGGCCACGGAAGAGACTCTGGTGTGAGCGCTCGGCCGCTCCTAAGCTGCGCCGAAACAGCCAGGAGCCGCAGCCATGAATGCCGTCGACATCAAGCCCGCCCGCGCCGCCCAGGTGGCCGCGACGGTGGATCGTGTTCGCCAGATCGAGGCGGACGGGGTGACTCCGGATAACCTGGCCCGCATCCGCACCGAGTTGATGACGCTGGCGGCCAGCGAAGTGCTGTTCCCCAGCGCGGAATTCCCGCCGCCGGAGAATGGCGAGAAGGGAGCCAATCGGTATCTGCTGCAGGAAGATGCCGGCGGCCGCTTCGCGCTCTATCTGAACGCGCTGAACCCCGGCAACGAAACCAAGCCGCACGACCACACCACCTGGGCCGTCGTGGTGGCCGTGGATGGCCAGG
>CAXTJY010000637.1:0-2634 GCA_964244395.1 uncultured Rhodovarius sp. | reverse complement strand
CGGCTGGCGCCGACGCCCACGAACATCTCGACGAAGTCGGAGCCCGAGATGGTGAAGAAGGGCACATTCGCCTCGCCGGCAATGGAGCGCGCCAGCAAGGTCTTGCCGGTGCCCGGCGGGCCGACCAGCAGGACGCCCTTGGGAATCTTGCCGCCCAGCCGCTGGAACTTCTGCGGATCACGCAGGAACTCGACGATTTCCTCCAGCTCGGACTTTGCTTCCTCGATGCCCGCGACATCCTCGAACGTCACCCGGCCCGACTTCTCGGTCAGCAGCTTGGCCTTGGACTTCCCGAAGCCCATCGCCCGGCCGCCGCCGCCCTGCATCTGCCGCATGAAGAACACCCACACGCCGATCAGCAGCAGCATCGGGAACCAGGAGATCAGGATCTGGAACAGCGGGTTCACGTCGCTCTCGATGGGCCGCGCCACCACGCGCACACCCTTTTCCGTCAACCGGCCTACCAGGCCGGGGTCGGAAGGCGCGAAGGTGGCGAAGCTGCGCCCATCCGTCAGCGAACCTGCGATGTTCGGCCCCTGGATGGTCACGTCCCGCACATGCCCGGCCGCGACCTCATTCAGGAAGTCGCTGTACGCCACCTGCATCTGCGCCCGACTTGCGGTGCCACCCGAGGGTTGAAAGAGATTGAACAACGCCACCAGCAGCAGTGCCACGATGACCCACAAGGCAAGATTCCGGCCGAAATTGCTCACAGCGTCTGGTTTCCTATCGCCGACGATGGCGCCGACATTTCACCTAACATAGGTGACATTTGCCCCGGGTGAATGCCTGATTTGCGGCAGGGGGCGGAAAACCGCGTCCAGAGGGCCGCCGACCGGACGAAAACTGAGGTCCGGCATCGCTTCGCCCACCCGCAGATGGGGTACCGCGAGCAGTTCACCATCCCGCCACAACGCCGGCAGGGCGGCTCGCCGCGGGTTTTCGCCGCCAAGGGCACCCAGCATGCAGCCCGCCCTGCCCCGCTGCAAATGGAAACGCCCATCCCACCAGGCGCCGGCGGCTGCCTGGACAGGTGGAGCAACCAGCGACGGTTCGCGCAGCAGCCAGCCATCCCGCCGCCACCACGCGCCACCCAGAGTGCCCTGCCCCGCCTGAATAAGCGCAGTCACGTCGGCGTGGGCCGGGGCGTGCGCGGCGCCACCGACGAAACGAAGCAGCCGGCCGAGGAGATGTCCGGCCACCGCATCCTGCCCCAGCGCCGCCCGGTCGACTCGCGCTGTGCCGTCGAGCCTGATCTCGATCGCACGAAGTCGCTCCAGCACCGCCAGTTCAGCGGCGACCCGACGCCGCCCGAAGCCGCGCGCGGCCGCAACCAACGCCGCCACACCAGGCCCCTCGCCCCCGGGATCGGCCAGCGACAGCCGGGCGTGGATGCGGGCGAAGCCGGCGTCGAGGTTCGAAGGGTCGCGCACAGGTCGCAGCCCCGCAGCGGCGCAGATCGCTTCCAGCGCTGCGGGCGGCGTGTCCAGCAACGGCCGCAGCAGCCAAGCTTCGGGCGCCTGGCGCATCGCCGGCATCCCGGCCAGGCCGAAGGGGCCGGAGCCACGCGCGGCACGCAGCAGCACCGTCTCCGCCTGATCCATCCGGTGATGGCCCAGCAACAGCCAGCGCGCATCCAAAGCATCGCAGGTGGCGAGCAGCGCCGCCATCCGGGCTGTCCGCGCCCGCTCCTGCATGGCGGGGCCGGCGGACAGGCCCAGGGGCAGGATCCGGGCCTCGATGCCCAGCTCGCCCAGCATGGTTCGCACCCCCGCCGCCTCGGCCGCGCTCTCGGTACGCAGCCCATGTTCGGCGATCAGCGCCACCAGGCGCAGCCCCGCCGCCCGCGCCCAGTCGCGCGCCAGCAGGGTCAGCGCCAGCGAATGCGGCCCGCCGGAGACCGCGATTGCCACCAGCGGCGGCGCGGCCCCGAAGCTCGTCATTCGCTCGGCAAATTCTTCGGCCGTCATCCTGGCGTTACCCAGCGGTCGCCTGGAACGCGTGATGCGACACTTTCCAACGCGGCCGGCATTGGCCCCGCCCTGGCGCCCGGCCTAGACGAACAACACTATGCGGATCTTCAATCGCCAGCATCGGCGAACGGTCCTTTCACCGTGGTCGCGTCAGCGTCCGTCGCGCCGGCCGTATTCGCCCAAAGCCGGAGCCGGTGCGACGATGGGCGGCCGCTTGCCATCGAATGAGATCGGCAGGGCAACGAGCGCGTAATCCGCGCCGGGTACCGTCTGCAGCAGGCCGAGCGCCGCAGTCTGCGGGTCGGCGGCCAATTCGGGAATCGTGTTGACCGGCGCGCAGGGCACGCCGGCCGCCTCCAACGCGGCCAGCCAGTGCGCCCGCGGCAGCTTCAGCATCAGTTCCTGGATCAGCGGCAACAGCGCGGATTGGTGCGTCAGTCTGTTCCGGTTGGTGGCGAATCGCGGATCGACCAGCCACTCCTCCCGCCCCAGCAGCCGGGCAAATTTGGCGAACAGCCGATCGTTGCCGCAGCACACCAGGATCGGCGCGTCCTGCGCGTCGAACCCTTGATACGGCACGAAGGCAGGGTGGCCGGAGGCATGCCGCACCGGCAGTTCCCCGGTGTTGACATAGGCCGAGAGCTTTTGCCCCGCCCACATC
>CAXTJY010000636.1:0-2635 GCA_964244395.1 uncultured Rhodovarius sp. | reverse complement strand
GCCAGCCCGAAGCCGACCCCCAGCACCCGCATCAGTTCGGCGCGCGCCGGCGCGCCCGTCCCCTCGCTCGCCGTCATGGAAGCTCCCCCGACCTCGTCATCCAAACGCCAACGCGCGAAACCCGTTCTGACATCCCGGACGCTGGCGCACTCGACAGGAGAGCATGTTCGCACCAGAGCCGCTTCTAACTACCTGTATTATCTCACAGGAAGTGACAATGTGGAGCAGTTTTGCGTCACACTGATGTGTCACGCCATCGCGCTCTTGAAGCGCTTCGCGCGCCACGGGAGACCGACAGGAGCGGCCTTTCCTCGGTCCGGAACTGCTGCAGAGTGAGGAGCCCGCTGGGGTCAGCAGTAGCCCGCGAGGGCTCAACATAGAGAGCCAAAGTCGGTCCTGATGTTAGGAGAGTGTAGGCGGCGCAAGTCGGCCATGGGCGCGCGTTTGGCGCTTAGGATGTCGGACAGTCTGATCCTCCCCCGGTTTGGTGGACACCCATGCTAGGCCTACGGGCTTGGGAAGGAGTGTCGGATGGATCGTCGTCAACGCCGGGTGTTCCCGGAGTCGTTCAAGCGCGAGGCGGTGGACCGGGTGGCCTCGAGCGGGCTGTCGGCCAGTGCGGTGGCCAAGGAGCTGGGGCTGCACGAGACGGTGCTTCGACGATGGATGACGCAGTTCGGGACGCAGGCGACGGGGTCGGCGAGGCGACCCAACACGCAAGCGCCGGCCCCGTCGCCGTCTGACCTGGCCTCGGAGAACGCCCGGCTGAGGCGAGAGAACGATCGGCTCCGGATGGAGCGCGAAACGAAGTACGGCGCAGCCACATCCTAAAAAAAGCAGCGCTCATCTTCGGAGCGGCCGCCCGGTGAAGTTCGGGTTCGTCGATGAGCATCGCGAGGTCTGGCCGGTGAAGATGATGTGCTCTGCCCTGGGTCTGTCGGCCAGCGGCTATTACGCTTGGCGCGACCGTCCGGAGAGCACCCGAGCGGCGGCCAACCGGGCCTTGCTCGACGACATCCGACTGATCCACGCCGAGAGCAGCGGGACCTACGGCTCGCCGCGTGTCCAGGCGGTCCTGCGAGGCCATGGTCGGCGCGTCGGCCGCACCCGGACCCTGCGGCTGATGCGCCGGGCGGGCATCCGGGGCCTAGCCGCCCTGCCGCGCCGGACCAGAACCACCGACAGCCGCCATGGCTACCCGATTGCGCCCAACAGGCTCGGCCGCAACTTCACCGCAGCTCGCCCGAACCAGGTCTGGCTCGCCGACCTCACCTACATTCCCACCGGGGAAGGCTGGCTCTATCTCGCCGGCATCCTGGACATGCACACGCGAAAGCTGGTCGGCTGGTCGATGCGAGAAACGAAGTACGGCGAAGCCAGACCCTGCACACCGAGATCGCGCTCGACGCCCTGGCCATGGCGGTCCAGCGCCAGCGGCCAGCTCCGGGGCTGATCCACCACTCCGACCGTGGCATCCAATACGCAGCCGAGGCCTACCGCGGAGCCCTTGCCCGGTCAGGGATCACGCCGTCCATGAGCCGCAAGGGCGACTGCTGGGACAACGCGCCGATGGAAAGCTTCTTCCATACCCTCAAGACCGAGCGCGTCCACCACCGGGTCTACGCCACACGCGCCGAGGCCCGGCGGGATCTGTTCGGCTACATCGAAGGCTTCTACAACTCACGCCGCCTGCACTCGGCCCTGGGCTACCTCAGCCCAGCCGACATGGAGCGCAGAGCGGCCTAACCCCGTCCACTTTTCCGGGGGAGGATCAGACTCATTAGCGCGCATCCAGATTCGGATTGAGGCGAGTTTGACACCGGCGAGGTAGTTTTCCGCGAGCTTGTCATAGCGGGTGGCGAGGCCGCGGAAGTGCTTGAGCTTGTTGAAGAAGCGTTCCTCAAGGTTGCGATCCTTGTAGAGGAAGGCGCTGAAGGCGGGAACCCGCCTGCGGTTGAGCATGGGATTGACGTTGGCCTAGGCGCCTCGGGCCGCGAGGCTCTCGCGCAGGGCGTCGCTGTCGTAAGCCCGATCCGCCAGGAGCACCTGGCCGCGTCCCACCGTGCCCAGCATGTCGGTGGCGCTGCGGCCGTCATGGGCCTGGCCGGGCGTCAGCTTCAGCGCGATGGGCAGGCCATAGGCGTCCACCAGGGCGTGGATCTTGGTGGTCAGGCCGCCGCGCGAGCGACCCACGCAACGGGATCGTTCGTTTTTTTGGGCGCGTTGGCGCCGTGCTGGTGCACGCGGATCGACGAGGAGTCGATCATCTGCACGTCGCCGTCGTAAGCCTTTGACACCGCTTCCAGAAGCCCGTCCCACACCCCAGCCTTGCGCCAGCGGTTGAAGCGGTTGACGCAGGTCGTGTGCGGGCCGTAGCGCGCCGGGATGTCAGCCCAGGGCGCGCCAGTTCGCAGCCGCCAGAAAATCCCGTTGAGCACCCGCCGGTCGTCCACCCTCGGCACCCCCGAGGCGTGTTCGGGAGCAGCGGCTGGATCACCGACCACTCGAAATCCGTCAGATCAAACCGCGCCATCCCAACCTCCTCGCCCCCCGAGGTTGAATCAGCGTTCGTCCTTCCGCGCTACCCGCTTATGAGATCATGACCTAGCTTGCGTGCGGCCACCGGCGACAGGCC
>CAXTJY010000635.1:1177-2637 GCA_964244395.1 uncultured Rhodovarius sp. | reverse complement strand
GCCACGACGTCGCGCCGCGGGTCCTCGGCCACGAAGCGTAGCGTGGGCGACAGGTCGGCATAGCCGATGTCGTGCGTGCCGCCGGCCAGCGCGACGGGCACGCCGCCCGACCCCTGGCCGCGGTCGATGGAGACATCCAACCCGGCCTCGCGGAAGAAGCCGCGCTCGCGGGCGATCAGCCCGAAGGTCTGCGGCGCCTGGAAGGCCCAGTCCATGGTGAAGCGCACGCGGGTGGACTGGGCGCGGGCCACGGTTGGGACCGCCAGCGGGGCGGCGAGAAGGGCGCGACGGGAGGCGTGCATGGGATTCTCCAGGCTGGGAGGGTGCGGCTTAGCAAGCGTGGAGACTCTGCCCCAGCCGCGGCGGCAGCACGGAATCACCGGCGCCTACCGGCTTTGCCTAAACTTGCGGCAATCCGCGCCACGAGACCGTGGAAGAAGGCTGTCGGCCCGGAACCAGCAACGTCGTACTGACCGGCAGTACCCGAGCACCCAGCTTCAAGGCCACCCCTTTCAGAGGCGGCGATCAGCGATGGGTGGCAGAAACGCGTCGGTGTAGAAGGCGTCGGCGCGCAACCGGTTCGGCAGGTTGAAGCTGCTCTCCACCGCCTCGATACCGCCCTGCAGCCGCGCCATATCCACCACCGAAATGCCTTCGCGGCGGACATGGTCGGTGATCGCGACCTGATTGAGGTTGAGCAGGTGGCGCTCGCGTTCCAACGGCACGTCGGTCAACGGCTCGACCTGCTTGAGCACCGACAGCATGCCTTCGCCATCGCTGACGCTGCTGCGGAAGCCGCGAACCATCGCCGCCACCACGCCGCGCAGCCCGGCCGGGTTGCGTTCGGCAAAGGCGCGGGTGGTCAGAATGCACCCGCCGTACAAATTCAGGCCAAAATCATTGTAGAGGAACACCCGCTGCGCCGGGTGGTCCATGCCGATGCCCTTCAGCGCCAGTGCCGAGGTGGTGACGAAGCCGGTGATGCCATCGACTTCCCGACGGACGAACAGCGGCTCGCGCAACGCCGGGGTGACGCTGACGAAGGTGACCCGCGACGCATCGATGCCGGCGGCCCGTGCGAAAGCGGGGAAGAGTTGCCGGCCGCTGTCGAAATCCGGCGCGGCAAGGCGCTTGCCTTCCAGGTCCTTCGGCGTGCGGATCGGCCCATCGGCGCGGACTATGGCGCAGGACGCGGCGCGGTCGTGCAGCACCGCCACGCAGATGATGCCGCGGTCCGGATTCTCGGCCATGAAGCGGACGGCCGGGCTGATGTCGGCATAGCCGACGTCGTGGGTGCCGCCGGCCAGCGCCACCGGCACGCCGCCCCCGCCCTGGCCGCGGTCGATCTGCACATCGACGCCGGCTTCGCGGAACCGGCCGCGCTCGGGGTTCGCCGACCGGAAGTCGCCGCGGGCCAGGCGGAGGGAGAACTCCTGGAACAGGTCGTCGGCCGCGTCCGG
>CAXTJY010000635.1:0-1167 GCA_964244395.1 uncultured Rhodovarius sp. | reverse complement strand
CGCGCTCGCGGGCGACCAGGGCGAAGGCGTTGGGCGACTGGAAGGCCCAATCCAGCGTTATGCGGATGCGCGGCGACTGGGCGTGAGCGGCGGTAAAGAGCGCGGGCAAGGCCAGCGCGGCGCGGCGGGTGGTGATCATGTCATGGCCTCCGGTTTCAGGCGCTGTAGCAACCCGGGTCGGCGCACGGCAAGCCTGCCGAGCTGTTGGACGGGGCGCAGTACGGCCTCCTTCCGACATCAGCCGCCGCTGGCAAGCAAGACCCCGGCCAAGGTGAGCAACAGCGCCGTGGCCTCGCGCAGTCCGAACGGTTCGCCCAGCACGATCGCAGCGCCGGCGACGCCGATCATGGGTGCGAGCAGCATGGCCACGGTGGCGAGGGTGGCCGGCACGCGTTTGATCGCCTCGAACCAGGTCAGGTAGGCAAGGCCCAGCGGCACCGCCGTCATCCATGCCATGAAGGCCCAGCCCTGGGCGCTGAGGCCGCCCCAACGCCAGGGCTCGAAAGCCAGGCCGAGCGCCAGCAGCGGCGCGCAGCCCAGCCCCACCTGCCAGGCCACGGCGGCGACCGGCGGCATGGCCAGCGGCTGGCGCTTGCCCCACACGGTGCCGAACGCGAACAGCACGGCCGCACCGGTCATCAGCGCCATGCCCGGCAGCTTAGCCAGGCCGAATTCCAGGCCCCGGCCGGCGAACAGGATGCCAACGCCCGATAGCGACAACAGCAGCGCCAGGATGCGGCGCCAGGACGGCGCCTCGCCCAGCACCGGCCACGCCAGCAGCGCGGTCCAGACCGGGACGGTGTAGGCCAGAATGGCGGCTTCACCGGCGCCGAGCCAGACCAGGCCGAAGGTGGCGAAGCCCATCCAGGCCGTGACGTTGAGCAGCGCGGCCAGCAGCAGGCGCGGCCATAGGCCGGGCGGCACGGCGAGCGACACGCCGAAGACGCGCGCGCCCAACGCGAAGCCCAGCCCTGCTGTCACGCCGGCGACGCCACGCGCCTGCAGCGGCGGCAGCTCGGCCAGCAGCAACTTGAGCATCGGCCAGTTGCTGCCCCAGCCAAACGCCGTGGCAAGGAGAAGCAGAAGGCCAAGGCGGCGTGTCGAACTAACGGGTGGCAGGAGCTTCCCCACTCGGGCACTGCGCCAGCACCCGGTCAGTCGCCAGTC
>CAXTJY010000634.1:0-2637 GCA_964244395.1 uncultured Rhodovarius sp. | reverse complement strand
CTTCCGCGAGGATTTTTGCGAGTTGCGCGCCGCCGTTGAGGCCTTTGACGAGCCGGAACTGGAGGGCACGCCATTCTTCGTGCCACGGACTTGACCGCTCGCGATCTGCGACGACGCTGACATCGGAAGGCACGCCGTTTCTCGTGCCACGGAGCTGAGCATGGACCTTCTGGACGAACTCGCCGGCATCGCGCCGGGCAGCAAGCTGGACGCGCTGCGGGCGCTTCGCCCTGACATCCGCGCCGCCTCCGCCGCCAGCGAGGCGGCGATCTTCGAGGCACCCTCCGACCTGACGGAGGGCGAGCGCCACGCCGTGGCGCTGCACGTCGCCGCGCTGCATGAGAGCGTGGAACTGGCCGAGCATCACCGCCGCCTGGCCGGCGATTCCCACCGCCTGCCGGCCATGCTGGCGCATGCCAAACTGCTGACGCTGCACCCCGAACAGGCCAGCCAGACTGCGATCGGCGAGCTTTCGGAGCTGACACCGGTCGAGATCGTCATGCTCAGCCAGCTCATCGCCTACATCGCCTGGCAGGCGCGGGCGCTGCACGGCCTGAAATTGCTGGACGGCATCGAGGCCGCCCCGGCCACGCCCGCCACCCCCACCCCCGGCGGCACGGCCGATTTCGGTTTCACCATGGACACGCTGGAGTGGAAAAGCTGGGTGCCGGTGCTGGATACGGCCACCGCCACGCCGGACCAGCTGAAGGTGCTGGACGAAAGCCACCCCAAGGCCCGCACCAGCCCGTACTACCTTCTGCTGGTGCAGGAGCCGGAGGTGCTGCGGCAGCGCTCCAAGCTGTTCAACACGGTGATGTACGGCCCGCGCGGCGCCGCCCGGGCCGAGCGGGAGCTGGCCGCGGCGGCGGAGAGCCGGCTGAATGGCTGCCCCTACTGCCTGTCGGTCCACGCGCAGCGGTACGTGCAGCTCAAGGGCAATCCGGCGCTGATGCAGGCGCTGGTGGAGGACGGCAACGACGTGCCGATGGATGAGCGCTCGCGCGCGATCGTCGATCTGTCGGTCAAGCTGAGCCACACGCCGCCGACTGCCGGGGTGGCTGACGTGGACCGCCTGCGCGGGATCGGGATGGAGGATGACGAGATCCTCGACATCATCCACTCCGTCGCGATGTTCGCCTGGGCCAACCGGTTGATGCAGACGCTGGGCGAGCCGGTGCGCGTGGCTGCGTGATAGTCGGGCCCACCATTGCGTCGTGAAAGTGGCCGGGTCGATTACGGCGATGGCGGTGCGCGTTCAGCCCGCCGGCATCGCCGGCACCATCAGCCGGACGTTATGCCGCGTCGTCGCGTCGTAAAGATGCCGGGTTGAGTACGACCACGACAGCGAGCGGTCAGCCCGCCAGCATGGCCGGCACCATCAGCGCGACATTGTGCCGCATCATCGCCTCGTAGCTTGGCGCCGGGCCTTCGGGCGGCGACAGGGTCTCGGCGTAGAGTCGGCCCAGCACCGTCACCCCCGCCTCGGCGGCCAGCCGCCGTAGCGTGGCGGGGCTGCCCAGGTGGTCCATGAAGACGGCGGTGATGCGCTGTGCCCGGACCTGGCGGATCAGCGCCGCCACGCCCTGCGCGCTGGGTTCGGCGGTGGTGGAGACGCCCTGCGGCGCCACGAAGCGCACGCCATAGGCGGCGCCGAAGTAGCCGAAGCTGTCATGGCTGGTCAGCACCACCCGGCGTTCCGGGGGCACGCGACCGATCTCGGCGCGGATCCAGGTGTCGAGTTCGGCCAGGCGCGCGTCGTACTCCGCCAAACGGTTCGGCGCGCCCAGCCCGGCCGCGATGCGCCTGATATAGGCGCGCGCCATCGCCACGTCCTGCCAGCCATGCGGGTCCCCGGCGCGCAGGCCGGGTCCGTCCAGCGCCGTGACCAGGGTGCCGCGGAAATTGGCGGCGCGCGTCATCCGGTCGAACCAGCCATCGAAGCCGCCGCCATTGCGCACCGCCAGCGTGGCGCCGCGCAGCGCTTCGATCTGCGACGGCCGGGGCTGGAAGCCATGCGCATCCGCCTCTGGCCCCGCGATAACGCGAATGTCCTCGCCCTCCGGCGCCACCCGCGCCAGCATGTCTCCCAGGATGGAGAAGGAGGCGACCAGGACTGGGCGCTGCTGCGCCAGGGCGGGGATGGCGAGAAGCAGGGGCAGAAAACGACGGCGCATGCGTTATATTATAACGCTTCACTCCGGCCGGAAAGGCCTGGCCAGCAGCCCGCCCATCGCCTCGCGCACCGAGGCGCGGCCTTCGAGCATGGCGGCGACGGCGGCGCAGATGGGCAGTTCGACGCCCAGGGTGGCGGCGCGGGCCAGCAGCGCCGGCGCGGTCGCCACGCCCTCGGCCACGCCGCGGCTGGCGGCCAGCGCCTGGGCCAGGGTACCGCCCTGGCCCAGGCGCATGCCGAGCGCGGTGTTGCGGCTGGTGGGGCTGCTCGCGGTCAGCATCAGGTCGCCCATGCCGGACAGGCCGGCCGCCGTCTCCGCCCGGCCGCCCAGGGCGAGAACCAGGCGCGACAGCTCGGCCAGGCCACGGGTGATGATCGCGGCCTTCGCCAGATGTACTCATGGAAAATGGGCGCGAGAGCCGCGGTCAGCCTTCTGCGCGGCGGCGCGCTTGGGTTCCCAAGTC
>CAXTJY010000633.1:0-2644 GCA_964244395.1 uncultured Rhodovarius sp. | reverse complement strand
CTTGTCCGCCAGATACTGCACGATGGCGGCGCCCTCCGTCAGCACCTCGCCATCATCGAGTTGCAGGGCAGGCACGTAGCCCTTCGGGTTGATGACCGTGAAATCCGCGCCGGACGCGGTTCGCTTGGTCCTGAGGTCGACGGTTTCGAGATCGAAACTCAGGCCGAGCTCGCGCAGCACGATATGGGGCGAGAGCGAGCAGGCGCCTGGGGCATAGAAAAGCTTCACTGGGATTCTCCGGTTGTGGTGCCTGCCAGAACTGGGCAGGCAAGTGTCATTCTGAAACCGGGTAACTTCCGGTGACCGCCACTTTCAGGTATCCGGATGGAAACCAGCTTCCCATCCGGTGCCTGAGGTGATGCCATGGCTTTGAAACAGAGAAAGAAGGTTCCCCCGCCGCCGGGCTGCCCGATGTCGGCCTGCATGAGCCTGATCGGCGGTCTGTGGACGCCTGAGATCGTCTGGAACCTGCATGAGGGGCCGCGTCGCTTCTCCGAGCTGCGCCGTTCGATGCCGGCCATCTCGGCCAAGATGCTCAGCGCCCGGCTGAAGGACCTCGATGAACGGGGTGTGGTGTCCCGGACCGTGCTGCCGACCACGCCGCCCAGCGTGGAGTACAGCCTGACCGACCTGGGCGGAGACCTCATTCCGGCCATCCAGGCCATCGTGGACGTCGGCTCGAAACTGTACCGCCGGGGGGTGTCGGACGGAACCTGCGTGGATGCTCCGGAAAAGCCGTCTTATCAGGACCCGGCCCTGGCGATGGGCAAGTAGACCGCGCCAGCGCGTGATCCGGCTACCCCTCCACCCGGTTCAGCATCGGTTCCCCCGCCCGAAACAGCGCCAGGTTGCGCAGGAAAAACCCCGCCGCCCGCTTCATGTTCCCCGCCGCCGGCCCCGCCGCATGCGGCGTCACGATCGTATTCGGCGCATCCCACCAGGGGCTGTCCTCCGGCAACGGCTCCTGCAGGAACACGTCCATGTAAGCGCCTTTCAGATGGCCCGACCCCAGCATCGCCAGCGCCGCCTCCTCATCCATCACCCCGCCGCGCGACACGTTGATGACATGCGCGCCACGCGGCAGCAGCCCCAGCGCCTCGGCATTCAGCAGCCCCTGGGTGATCTCGCTCAATGGGCAGCACAGTACCAGCCAATCCGCCCCCGGCAGCAACGCTGCCAGATCGCCATACACCCCCGTCGCCACGAACCCCGCCGGCAGCGCCCCCCGTGCCGAGCGCGACAGCCCCGTCACTCGCAACCCGATGGCGCCCAGTAGTCGGCCCACCTCGTTCCCCACCGGCCCCAGCCCCACCACCAGTGCCGACTGCCCTTGCAGGTCCGGCGGAAACGGCATCGTCGCCGACTTCCACTCCCGCCGCCCCTGTGCCACCCAAAGCTCCGGAAACCGCCGTGACAGCGCCATCACCGCCCCCACCGCGCTCTGCGCCACCCCCAAGGCGTTGGCGCCCGCCGAGGTGGTGACCTGCACCCCCCGCGCCATCAAGGTCTTGTACTGCGGCCGGTCCGCCCCCGCCGAATTCACATGCAGCCAGCGCAGCGCCGGCTCATCCAGCAGCGCCTGGATGAAATGCGCGAAGCCCGGCGCCGGCGCATCCCGCGCCCCGCCCAAATTCAGGTCGCGCGACAGGAACGCTGCCTGGAACGGCCCAGGCGCGACCCCCGGCGCCGCGATCACCGGCACCACCCCCGCCGGCAACTCGCCGGCCACCCGCAGCGCCTCCGCCGAAATCAACAGCCGCAATTCAGAAGTCACTGACGCGCCCCTTCCGTTCCCAGTCGTTGTAGCGCGTCGGCTCCGGCCCGGTCGGCCCGCCATCCTCCACCGCCGGCGGCGATGGCTGCCGCTTCGGCCGGTTCAACTTGGTCAGCGGCGGCGCGCCGCGCGGCTTGCCCTTCGCGGCGTCTTGCTCATCATCCTGCATCCGCCCCATGTGCCACGACAGGGGATTTGAACAAGAGGCCACGCCCATGGGTGGATACGTCCGCACCTTCGTCCTGCTCGCCGCGCTCACCGCAATTTTCGGCGGCGCCGGCTACGCCATCGGCGGGCGCGCCGGCGCGCTGATCGCCCTGATGATCGCCGCCGCCATGAATCTCTACGCCTGGTGGGGCAGCGCGGGCGCGGTGCTGCGCATGCACAACGCCCAGCCGGTCAGCGAGGCCGATGCGCCGCGCCTCTACGCCATGGTCGCCCGCCTTTCCCAGCGCGCCGGCATCCCCATGCCCAAGCTGTACGTGATCCATGAGGACCAGCCCAACGCCTTCGCCACCGGGCGCGGCCCGGCCGACGCCGCCGTCGCGGTGAACTCCGGCCTGATCGACCTGATGACCGAACAGCAGGTCGCCGGCGTCGTCGCGCATGAGCTCGCCCACATCAAGCACCGCGACACCCTGGTGATGAGCATCGCCGCCACCCTGTCGGGCGCCATCGGCATGCTGGCGCAGTTCGGCGGCATGTTCTCCATGGGCGGCAGCCGCGACGGCGAGCGCCGCAGCAACCCCATCGCCGCCATCGCCGTCATGATCCTGGGCCCCATCGCCGCGGCCATGGTGCAGATGGCGATCAGCCGCGCCCGCGAGTTCGAAGCCGACCGCGAAGGCGCCGAGATCGCCGGCGACCCCG
>CAXTJY010000632.1:0-2654 GCA_964244395.1 uncultured Rhodovarius sp. | reverse complement strand
GTTGCGGCTGGTGGATCCCGGGCTGTCGGACGTCGCACTAATCGATCGCGATATGGAGGGCGAAGAATTGCTCGACCTCTATGCCCAGGCCGATGTCATGGTGCTGCCGACGCGGGGCGAGGGCTTCAACATGGCGGCGGCCGAGGCCATGGCTGCCGGCCTGCCGTTGATCGTAACCGGAGCCGGCGGCCACATGGATTTCTGCGGGACCGACACGGCCCGGCTTGTCGCCTGGCGGAATGCGCCATCCTGCAGTCACCTGGCCATGCCGCATTCGCTTTGGGCCGAGCCGGACGTCGATGACCTGACATCCGCACTGCGCGAAACCGCCGCTACCTGTCGGGACGGCGGCGAGGCCGGAGAGCGCCTGGCCGAGCGCACCGGCCGGGCCGCCGCCGCGATTGCCGCCGCCACCAGCCTCCCCCTCATCGCCAGCCGACTTACCGACGCTGCGCTGGACCTGCTGCTGGCGCCGCCGCCGATGCCGCATCGCATCGCCATCGTCACCACCTGGGATGTCCGTTGCGGGGTGGCGGAATATTCCCGCCATCTCGTCGAGCATCTGCCAAGCTCTCCCCTTGTTGCCGGCATCACCGTGCTGGCGGACCAGCGCACCGCACCCAGCCAGGACGGGATCACGCCACGCATCCGGCCGGCCTGGACCCTGGGTGATACCAACCAGAGCATCCTGAGCCTGGCAGGCGCGATCACCCGCGAAGACCCCTCCGTGGTGCTGATCCAGCATCAGCCCGGTCTGTTCGACTTCACGGCACTGGCGCGGCTGCTGCGCTCGCCCGGGCCGGCGGGCCGCGTGGTGTGCGTGACGCTGCACAATGTGCAGAACTTGGTCGAGGCGGCCGACGCGGCGCGGGCCGATGCGGTGGCGGCATTGGCCGGCGTGGCCCGCGTGGTCGTCCACACCCTGGCCGATCTGGAGCGCCTGCGGCGGCTGGGCCTGGCGGACAACGTGACCCTGCTGCCGCAAGGCGTGCTGCCGCCCGGGCCGCCGCGCGACGTCCGCACGTTCAGCGCCGACACCCCGCCCCTGATCGGCTGCTACGGCTTCTTCCTCCCCGGCAAGGGCATTGGGGAGCTCATCGAGGCCATGGTGCCGCTGCGGGCCACCTGGCCGGGCCTGAAGCTGCGCCTGGTCAATGCCGAATACGATGCCCAGGTGTCACGCGACGAGATTGCCCGCTGCCGCGCCCTCGCCAACGCGGCCGGGTTGGAGGATGCCATCGAATGGCACACCGACTTCCTCACCGACGAGGGATCGAGGGCGCTGCTGTCCGAATGCGACGTGCTGGTGCTGCCCACGCAGGAATCGCGCGAGGGCTCCAGCGCGTCCCTGCGCGGCATGCTGGCCGCGGGCGTGCCGGTCATGGTCACTCCGCTCGGCCTGTTCGACGAGGCGGAGGGCGCCGTCGCCCGCGCCCCGGGACTCTCGGCGCAGGCGCTGGCTGTGGGGCTGGAACGCCTTTTGCGCGACCCGCCGCTGCGTCTCGGAATTCAGGCGGAGGCGGGCCGCTGGCTGGCCACCCGGGCCTGGGGCCTGGTGGCACCCCGGATGCTGGGCATGCTGCTGGCGCTGGCGGCAGCCGAAGGTGGAAGCCGGCTTTCCCTGCGGGAACCATAGGGAAACCGCAGCTTGCGTAAAAATCTTTACGCGCTGCTGCATCCATCGACGTCTGAACACGTATTGGAGATGTGGCCAGCCGGCCGCGACGGTGCTGGAGGACGCCCTGGCGCATGCCCGGGCGGCCGCATCCCGAAAAATGAACAAGGATCTCGCCGATGAACCCAGTCGAAAACACCCCCCCGGACGTGGCTGAAGAAGTGGCCGGCACCGAACGCCGCAGCCTGATGGGCCGCGCCGCGCTGGGCGCAGTGGCCATGGGCGCGATGGCCGCAGCCGGCGTGACCCTGCCGACCGTGACCGCTCAGGCCCAGACTATCACCGACGTCGACATCTTCAACTTCGCGCTGAACCTCGAATACCTGGAGGCGGAATTCTACCTCCGCGCCGCGACGGGTTCCGGCCTGGTCGATGGCGACACGACCGGCATCGGCACCCGCGGCGCCGTGACCGGCGGTTCCCGTGTGCCCTTCCGCAGCACTTATGTGCAGCAGTACGCTGAGAAGATCGCTATCGACGAACAGGTGCACGTCAAGTTCATCCGCGCCGTCCTTGGCTCCGCCGCCGTGTCGCGGCCCTCGATCGACTTCACCAACGCGTTCACCAACCTGGCGCTGGCGGCTGGCCTGATCGTACCAGGCCAGACGTTCAACCCGTTCAACGACGAAATCAGCTTCCTGCTGGGCGCTTTCGTCTTCGAGGATGTTGGCGTGACCGCGTATAGCGGGGCAGCGGCCCTGATCACCAGCAAGCCGCTGCTGTCCTATGCCGCGTCGGTGCTCGCGGTCGAAGCGTATCATGGTGGCGCGATCCGCGCGCTGCTGGCCAATCTGGGCGGCCAGGCAGCGGTGGGCAAGATCACGTCGCTGCGCGGTCAGTTGTCGGCGTCCGGACTGCCGGGCGAGGGCGATGAGCGCGCCTTGGTGACGCCGGGTGGCAACTCCTACAACATCGCGCCGACCGACGATCAGGGGCAGACCTTCCGTCGTACCCCGCGTCAGGTGCTGAACATCGTCTA
>CAXTJY010000631.1:0-2655 GCA_964244395.1 uncultured Rhodovarius sp. | reverse complement strand
GTGGGGTAGCCGCGGCGGGCGTCTAGCTCGCGCCAATAGGGGCCGGGGAAGCGGGCGCAGAGCTTGCGCACCTCCTCGCGGATTTCGGCATGCGGGTCGGCGTGCAGCAGGGGCTGGTCCATGGGGCGTTCTCCTCGCTGCTTTTGTGCCACGCCCGCCGTCAGGGTGCCAGGATGTGCTGCAGCACGGATCGCCCGTCCGGCGCCCTCGCCAGCAGCATGCCGCGGACGTCGCGATGCGGCACCGGCACCGCCAGCCCGAGATGCGCGGCGCGGCAGGCGGGGGCGCCGTAGGGCCGGCCGATGCGAGCGACGATGTTGGACGTCTCCCACGGGCCGCCGCCGGTGGCTTGCACGTTGATCCATTCCGGCACCGCGCCGCGCAGCCGGCGCATGAGCATCGGAGCCTGCCAGCCCACCGGGTCGATGGTGACGATGCGGTGTACCCGGCCGGGATTGGCCAAAGTGAGCCGGACGGCGCGGTCGGCGCCCCAGCTATGGCCGGCCAGGATCAGCGTCTGGCCAGCGGGCAGGCCGGCGACGAAGCGCGCCGCCGGCCCCCATTGCGAGTGGCCGAAATACTGCAGCGCATGGCCGGGCAGCAGCGGCCGCAGCTCCTGAACCACGCGCACGACCTGGCGCGTCACGCTATCGCCGAAGCCGCCGATGAAGACGACGGCCGGTGTCACTCGGCCGCGGCGGCGTCCTCGGTTTCCGGCGTCGTCATCATGGCGTTGGCGACCACGCCGGACTGGTCGCGGATCTTCTTCTCCAAGGCGTTGGCCACCGCCGGGTTGTCGCGGAGGAACTGCTTGGCGTTTTCCCGCCCCTGGCCGATGCGCTGGCTCTCGGCGCTGAACCAGGCTCCGGATTTCTCGACCACGCCGGCCTTGACGCCCAGGTCAATCAGCTCGCCGACCTTGGAGATGCCCTCGCCATACATGATGTCGAACTCGACCTGGCGGAACGGCGGCGCCATCTTGTTCTTCACCACCTTCACCCGGGTCGAATTGCCGACGACCTCCTCACGCTCCTTGATCGCGCCGGTGCGGCGAATTTCGAGGCGCACCGAGGCATAGAATTTCAGCGCGTTGCCGCCGGTGGTCGTCTCCGGGTTGCCGAACATCACGCCGATCTTCAGGCGGATCTGATTCAGGAACACCACCAGGCAGCCGGAGCGGCTGATGTTGCCCGTCAGCTTGCGCAGCGCCTGCGACATGAGGCGGGCATGCAGGCCGACATGGGTGTCGCCCATCTCGCCTTCCAGCTCGGCCTTCGGCACCAGCGCGGCCACGCTGTCGATCACCAGCACGTCGATGGCGTTGGAGCGCACCAATGTGTCGCAGATTTCCAGCGCCTGCTCGCCGGCATCGGGCTGGCTGATCAGCAGATCGTCCACGTTGACGCCCAGTTTGCGGGCATAGCCGGGGTCCAGCGCGTGCTCGGCATCGATGAAGGCGCAGGTGCCGCCGGCCTTCTGCGCCTCGGCGATCACGTGCAGCGCGAGGGTGGTCTTGCCGGAAGATTCGGGGCCGTAGATTTCGACCACGCGGCCCTTGGGAAGGCCGCCGATGCCCAGGCCGATATCCAGGCCGATGGAGCCGGTGGACACCACCTCGATATCCTCGATGGCGTTCTTCGAGCCCATCCGCATGATCGAGCCCTTGCCGAAGGACCGCTCGATCTGGCTGAGCGCAGCTTCCAGCGCCTTACCCTTGTCCATAACCCAAACCCCCATTCTGGCTGCAACCGGAGCGCGCAAACCTTAAGCGCACGCAACCTAGGCGGCGCTCCGTATCACCGCCAAGTGAATAAACTCTGTTCTGACTATGTTCTTATTTGCAGGGTTTGGCAAGGGCGGCCGCGACGCTTTGCCGCAGTGCTTCGGCGGAGAACGGCTTGGCCAGGAAATGCCATCCTTCCGCCGGCAGGTCGGCCGCCAGGGCGGAGGCGGCGTAGCCGGAGAGGAGGAGCATGCGCAGGTCCGGCCGCAAGGCGGCGGCGGCGCGCGCCAGCGCCACGCCGTCCAGCCCGGGCATCGACACGTCGCTGGCCAGCAGTGCCGGTTCGGCGCCTTCGGTCAGCAAGTCCAGCGCGGCGTAGCCGTCCTCCGCGGTCAGCACCTCGTGTCCGGCCTCACGCAGCGCTTGCGCCCCCAGGCGCAGAAGCGCCGGCTCGTCCTCCACCAGCAGGATGGTGCTGGGCGGCGCGGGCGCGGCGGAGGGCGCCACAGGCTCGGTCCACACCGGCCCTTCATGCCGGGGCAGCAGGATGGTGAAACGGGTGCCGCCGGTGGGCGGGCATTCGGCGATGATGTGGCCGCCGCTTTGCGCCACCACGCCCTGCACGGTGGCCAGGCCCAGGCCGGTGCCACCCTGGTCGATTCGGGTGGTGAAGAAGGGCTCGAAGATGCGCGGCAGGATGTCGGGCGGAATGCCCGGCCCGTCATCCTCCACGGTGAGGGTGGCGTAGCGGCCGGGGGGGATGGCGCCCTGGCCCTCGCCGCCGGCGCGGATGACCACTCGGTGGCCGGTGGCAAGCCGCACCACGCCGCGCCTGCCCATGCGTTGAAGCGCGTCGCGCGCGTTCACCACCAGATTGACGATGACCTGGTCGAGCTGAGAGGGGTCGGCCAGCACCAGTCGGCCAGGCTGTT
>CAXTJY010000630.1:1294-2660 GCA_964244395.1 uncultured Rhodovarius sp. | reverse complement strand
ACGGCTTTCTCGATGCGCTGATCCTGTACCGGCACGAACGCACCCGGCAGGGACCCTCGCAGCCGGCGCTGGACGCCTTCGCGATCAAGGCGGAGGCGACGCTGGGGGCCATCGCCCTGCCGCCGCAGGGCCGCGTGGATGTCGGCGACATCACCCTGGCGGTGGCGCTGGCCTACCTGGATTTTCGCTTCCCCGACGTGGATTGGCGCGCCAAGCGGGCCGATCTGGCGGCATGGCACAAGGCGTTCAGCGAGCGGCCCTCCATGGTCGCAACCACCGCCGTCGATGGCTGAGGGCGCGCTTTCCCACATCCGCGTGCTCGACCTCAGCCGAGTGATGGCGGCGCCCTGGTGCACGCAGATCCTGGCCGATCTGGGCGCCGACGTGATCAAGATCGAGCGCCCCGGCGAGGGCGACGACACCCGCGGCTGGGGGCCGCCCTTTCTGGAGGGTGGCCGGGACGCCGGCTATTTCCTGGCCTGCAACCGCGGCAAGCGGTCGATCACCGTCGATATGTCCAAGCCGGAAGGGCAGGCCATCATCCGCAAGCTGGCCGCAGGCAGCGATGTCTGCGTGGAGAACTTCAAGGTGGGCGCGCTGGCCAAATATGGGTTGGACGCGGCCTCGCTGCGGGCGCTGAACCCGCGGCTGGTCTATGCCTCGGTCACCGGCTTTGGCCAGTCCGGCCCGCGCGCCGGCCAGGCGGCGTATGACTTCGCCATCCAGGCCATGGGCGGGCTGATGTCCATCACCGGCGAGCGCGACGACGCGCCGGGCGGCGGGCCGCAGAAGGTGGGCGTGCCGGTGGTGGACCTGATGTCCGGCATGTACGCCACGGTGGGCATCCTGGCGGCGCTGGAACGCCGCAACATTACCGGCGTGGGCGAGACCATCGATGTGGCGATGCTGGATGTGATGTCGGCCTTTCTGTCGAACCAGGCGATGAACTGGCTGATGAGCGGCAAGACGCCGACCAGGCAGGGTAACCGCCACCCCAATGTCCAGCCACAGGATGTGTACGCCTGCAAGGACGGGCATTTCGTGCTGGCGGTGGGCAATGATGGGCAGTTCGCCAAGATGGCCACGGCGGTCGGCCATCCCGAATGGGCGGGCGACGAACGCTTCGCCACCAACCGGGCGCGGGTGGTGAATGGCGATGCCATGCGCGCCGCGCTGACCACCCGCTTCGCCGATTTCACCCGGGCCGAGATTACCGCGCTGCTGGAGCAGGCGGGCGTCCCCGCGGCGCCAATCAACAACATCGCGCAGGTGTTCGACGAGCCGCAGGTGGAGCATAGGCGCATGCTGCGTCGCCTGCCGCACGCCACCGGCGCCGTCACGACGAACTCGCCGCTCGCGGAGCGGG
>CAXTJY010000630.1:0-1284 GCA_964244395.1 uncultured Rhodovarius sp. | reverse complement strand
TGAGCCCGCTCAACTTCACCGAGTCGCCGCTCCAGTTCGACCGTGGGCCGCCGACGCTCGGGCAGCACACGGCCGAGGTGCTGGCGGAACTGGGGCTGGACCATGCCGACCTCGCCACGCGTGGGGTGGTGTGATGGCGCGCATCCCGCTGCCGTCGCGCGAGGAACTGAGCCCCGAGCAGGCGGCGGTGCATGACCGTGTGGTCGCGGGGCCACGCGGCACCATCATCGGCCCGCTGCGCGCGGCCATCCACAACCCGGAACTGGCGGCGGCCTGGTCCGCCTTGGGCGAGGTGCTGCGCTTCCGCACCTGCCTGCCGAAGCGGCTGAACGAACTCGCCATCATCCTCACCGCGCGGCGCTTCAACAGCCAGATCGAATGGTGGGTGCATGCCCGCGCGGCGGCCGAGGCTGGCCTTCCAGGGGGCATCATCGACGCCATCCGGGACGGTCTGCCGCCGCGTTTCGACGACCCCGCCGATGCGGAAATCCACGCCTTCACCCGCGCGCTGCACCATGACGGCCAGGTCCCGCCGTCAATTTACAACGCGGTCGTCGCTCGCTGGGGCGCCCGCGGCGTGGTCGATCTGACGGCGGTGGTCGGCTACTACACCATGGTGTCCTACACATTGAACGCGCACGAAATTCCGCTGCCGGACGGCGTAGCGCCGCCGCTGGCGGGCGACACCCTGGCGCCGTTGCCGAGGGCGGCCCCATCATGAGGGGACAGTTTTCCCGCCTGCACGAACCCGCCACGCCCGACCGCATGGCAACACCGCACTCCGCCCGGGAGAGCTTTGCATGATGGCTGGACCACCCCGCGCCTTCGGCCGTCGCGTTCTGCCGTTCCTGCCGTTGCCAGCCCTCGCCCAGCCCTGGCCGGACCAGCCAATCCGGGTGGTGATTCCCTTTCCGCCCGGCGGCCCGGCCGATACCATCGCCCGCATCCTCGAACGGCCGCTGCGCGCTTCGCTGGGCCAAGCACTGGTATTCGACCACCGCTCCGGCGCCGGCGGCGTCGTCGGCATGGAGGCGGTGGCCCGCGCCCGGCCGGACGGGTTGACCGTCGGCATGGGCAGCAATGGGGCGCTCGTCATCTCGCCGCACATCATGGCGCGCATGCCCTACGACCCCTTCACCGAGTTGGCGCCGATCGGCGAGGTGCTGGCGGTCCCACAACTCGTCTGCGTGCCCAACGCGCTGCCGGCGCGCAACGTGGCGGAGCTGGTGGCCCTGGCCCGTGCCCGCCCCGGCAGCATCGCCTACGCGTCGGCGGGCATCGGCT
>CAXTJY010000629.1:0-2662 GCA_964244395.1 uncultured Rhodovarius sp. | reverse complement strand
CAATGATTCCGGGTTGGGCAGCATCCTCCAGGCCGGCGCCGGCCAGGACGTGCTGTACGGCAGCGCCAGCAACGACAATCTGGATGGCGGCACGGGCAACGACATCTTCTACACCGGCGGCGGGGCGGATAGCTGCATCGGCGGCGCGGGCGACGATCAGTTCGTCATCCTGGGGCTGGGCGGCAGCATCACCGAAATTGCCGGGGATGGCATCGAGACCATCTATCTGGGCGTCGCCGGCGCGTTTGCCGCCGACGCGAACACCGAAATCATCCGCCTGTTCGGCGCCGGCAATTACGCCATCGGCAACAACGGCAACGAGGACCTCGTCGCCAACGTCACCGCCAGCACGCTGGCCGGCAGCGGTGGCGACGACACGCTGTGGGGCCAGGGCGCGGCGGACACGCTATTCGGCGGCGCGGGCAACGACATATTCCGCACCGGCGGCGGCGCCGACCAGTGCACCGGCAATGAGGGCGACGACAGCTACGTCATCCTCGACACCGGGGCCAGGGTCGTCGAATTGACGAATGAGGGCTATGACATCGTCTATCTCGGCGTCTCGGGCTCCTTCCTGATCGGCAACAACGTGGAGCAGGCGCGGCTGTTCGGCAGCGGCAACAGCCTGACCGGGAATGCGCAGGACAATCTGCTGGTGGGCAACACATTGGTGGCCAGCGCGGTGGATGGTGGCGGCGGGAATGACCTGATCTATGGCGGCGCCATGGGCGACGTGCTGGTGGGCGGCGCCAACGACGACACGCTCTACGGCCTGGGCGGGGCCGACCAGTTCCGTTTCAACATGCCGGCCTGGGGCGCCGACCAGATCGCCGATTTCAGCCAGGCGGAAGGCGACAAGCTGCACATGATCAACAGCGGCGTATCCAGCTTCGCCCAGCTCACCATCATTTCCGGCGTGAACACCCTGATCATCGCTTCCCCCGCCAGCAGCATTTACCTGTTCAATGTGTCGAGTGTGACGGCTTCGGATTTCATCTTCGCCTGACCGCATGCCATGCTGCCGCGATGCACATCGCGGTCATCGGCAACGGCATCGTCGGCACTTGCGTGGGCGCGTGGCTGCAGCGCGACGGCCACCGCGTCACCTTCGTGGACCCGCTGGGGCCGGGCGAGGCGACGAGTTTCGGCAATGCCGGATCGCTGTCGCCGTCAGCCTGCCTGCCCGTCGGCATGCCGGGAATGTGGAAGAAGGTGCCGCGCTGGCTGCTCGACCCGCTGGGGCCGCTGGCGGTGCGCTGGTGGTATGCGCCGGTGGTGGCGCCCTGGCTGGCCAGTTTCCTGCGGCATTCCTCGCGGCAGGAGGTCGTGCGCATCGCCAACGCCATGCGCGGCCTGCTGGCGCCGATCTTCGAATGCTACGAGCCGCTGCTGCAACGCGCCGGCGGCATGGGCCTGGTGGAGCGCTCGGGCTGTCTCTACGTCTATTCCGGCCCTGAAGCGGCCAGGCAGTGGCAGTGGGGGATGAACCTGCGCCGTGACCTGGGCGTGGAGCTGCGCGACGTGGCGGAGGACGAGCTGGTCGCCCTGGAACCCGACCTCAAGGGCCGCTTCCGCTTCGGCATCCTGGCACCGGAAAACGGCTCCACGCTGGACCCCGCGGCGCTGACCCAGGCACTGTTCGCGCAATGCGAGCGGGACGGGGCGCAGGTGGTGCGGGCCCGCGCCACCGGCTTCGTCCAGCGCGACGGGATGGTCTCGGCGGTCACCCTGGGCGATGGCCGGCTGCTGGCCTGCGAGGGCGTCGTCCTGGCGGGCGGCGCGTGGTCCGCAACCCTCGCGCGGATGTTGGGAAACCGCATTCCCTTGGAGACCCAGCGCGGTTATCACGTAACCGTGAGCAGCAACAATCTCGCTCTCCGCCACACCGTGATGGCGGTCGAGCACAATCTGATGGCCAATCCCATGCGAATGGGGCTTCGGCTCGCGGGCTCGGTGGAGTTCGCGGGGCTGAGCGCGGCGCCGGATTATCGGCGGGCGGCCGTGCTGTTGCGGCACGGGCGAGAGATGTTTCCGCATCTCGACACCTCGCGCACGACGGAATGGATGGGGCACCGCCCTTGCCTGCCGGACAGCCTGCCGGTGATCGGTCGCGCGCCGCGGGCGGAGAATGCGTGGTTCGCGTTCGGCCACGGCCATGTCGGCATGTGCGGCGCCGCCAGCACCGGGCGGGAGCTGGCGAACCTGGTTGCCGGGCGCCGGACTGCAATCGATCTTAGCGCGTTTTCGCCCGATCGCTTCGCGGCCTGATGTTTGATGTCGCCTGCGATGTCGGGGGCGGTTTCGTCGATCTGGTGGCGCATGCCCCTGGCCAGCCGACGGTGCTGCTGAAGCGCCCGCGGGCGCCCGGCGTGGCGTTGCCGGTGCTGATCGCGGGAATGCTGCGCGAGGCCGGCATCGGCCAGATGGCGCGGCTGCGGCTGTCCACCACCCTGGCGACCAACGCGCTGGCCAGCGGCAGCGCCGCGCCCAGCGCGCTGATCACGACCCGCGGCTTCACGGATCTGCCCGAGCTCGGCCGACAGTCGCGCCGCGACCCGGATGTGCTGGACCCGCCGCCCCCCACCCCGCTGTGGCTGGCACCCACGCAGTGGCGCTTCGGCCTGGCCGGGTCGCCGTTCCTCTCGAAGCCGTTCCGGCGCGC
>CAXTJY010000628.1:1433-2664 GCA_964244395.1 uncultured Rhodovarius sp. | reverse complement strand
CGCGGTGCCGCCCGAGGAAGGGCTGCGGCAATGCCTGGCGCCGTTGCGGGAAACCGCTACGGCGATAGAACGGGCGATCAACGAGGGAGAGACATGATGCTGCGGCTGGATGGCAAGGTGGCGTTCGTGTCGGGGGCCGGCTCGGTGGGGCCGGGCTGGGGAAATGGGCGGGCGACGGCGGTGTTGCTGGCGCGTCAGGGCGCGCGCGTGTTCTGCACCGACCTGCACCGCGAAGGGCTGGACGAGACCATGCGGCTGCTGGTCGCCGAGGGGCTGGAGGCGGTGGCGCATCCGGCCGACGCCACCGACAGCGCCGCGGTGGCCGAGGCCATGGCGGAATGCGCGGCGCGGCTGGGCGGGCTGGATTTGCTGGTCAACAACGTCGGCGGCAGCGCGCCGGGCGGCGCCGAGGACATGGCGGAGGAGCTGTTCGACGGGCAGCTGCAGCACAACCTGAAAAGCGCCTTCCTGGGCTGCAAGCACGCCATCCCGCTGATGCGGGCACGCGGCGGGGGCGCCATCGTGAATTTGGCCTCCATCGCGGCGCTTCGGGTCAGCGCGACGCGGCCGCACGTCGGCTACACGGCGTCGAAGATGGCGGTGATCGGGCTCAGCCGGTCGGTGGCGATCCGGCACGCGAAGGAGGGCATCCGCTGTAACACGGTGGTGCCCGGCCTGATGCACACGCCGCTGGTGGAACACCGGCTGGTGCCGCAGCTCGGCGCCAACGACGCGGCGGCGCTGATCGCGCGGCGCCACGCGATGGTGCCCATGGGGCATATGGGGGATGGCTGGGACGTGGCGCATGCGGCGCTGTTCCTGCTGAGCGCGGAGGCGCGGTTCATCACGGGCACGGAGATTTTGGTGGATGGTGGGTCGGCGGTGGCGGGCGGGACTTAGCTGATGGGCGAGCCTTTTTTGTAGTTACTATTTCGTAGTGCTTTCGTCTTGGACCTGGAACCTCGGCAAGGCCGAGAGCAACCTGTGCAAGCACGAGTCATTTCAGCCCGCCGGGCTTCCCCGGCCGAGAGGAGAACCTATGAAGCGAGACATTGACCCTAAGCTCAAAGCCGAAGTTGAGGCGTTGGAGAAAAGCCAGGAGCCGATCGACTTCTCCGACATGCCCGAAGTGACTGACTGGACCGGCGCCGTGCGCGGCAAGTTCTATCGCCCGATCAAAACCCAGGTCACGCTGCGCATCGACAGCGACATCCTGGCCCACTTCCAGCGC
>CAXTJY010000628.1:0-1423 GCA_964244395.1 uncultured Rhodovarius sp. | reverse complement strand
AGACCCGCATCAACCAAGCCCTGCGCAAGCTCGTCGACGCCAAGTAAGGGGCGGCCCCTCGCCGCCCCCTCACCTTCAATGCGCCAACATCGCCAGCAACAACAACGCCACGATGTTGGTGATCTTGATCATCGGGTTTACCGCAGGGCCCGCCGTGTCCTTGTACGGGTCGCCCACCGTGTCGCCGGTCACCGCGGCCTTGTGCGCCTCGCTGCCCTTGCCGCCAAAGTTGCCTTCCTCGATGTACTTCTTGGCATTGTCCCACGCCCCTCCGCCCGTGGTCATGCTGACCGCGACGAAGAAGCCGTTGACGATCACGCCCAGCAGCATCGCTCCCAGCGCCGAGAACGCTGCCGCCTTCCCGGCGATGAGGTATATCCCGAAATAGCACACCACCGGCGATAGCACCGGCAGCAGCGACGGGATGATCATCTCCTTGATCGCCGCCTTGGTCAGCAGATCCACGGCCCGGGCGTAGTCCGGCTTCTCCGTGCCCAGCATGATGCCGGGCTTTTCGCGGAACTGCCGGCGCACTTCCTCCACCACGCTCTGCGCCGCGCGCCCCACCGCCGTCATGCTCATGCCGCCGAACAGGTAGGGCAGCATGCCGCCGAACAGCAGCCCGACCACAACGTAGGGATTGGCCAGGCTGAAATCGATCGCCGTCATCCCCGCGAAGTATGGGTAGGACGCGGCGTTGGTGATGAAGAAGTTGAGGTCCTGCGTGTAGGCCGCGAACAGCACCACGGCACCCAGCGCGGCAGAGCCGATGGCATAACCCTTCGTCACCGCCTTGGTGGTGTTGCCCACCGCGTCCAGCGCGTCGGTGGTAACGCGTGTCTCGGGCGGCAGCCCTGCCATCTCGGCGATGCCGCCGGCATTGTCCGTCACCGGCCCGAAGGCATCCAGCGCCACGATCATACCGGCCAGCGCCAGCATGGTGGTCGTCGCGATGGCCACGCCATAAAGCCCCGCCAAAGCATAGGTCGAGATGATGCCGAAGATGATGATCAGCGCCGGGATCGCGGTGCTCTCCATCGACACGGCCAGGCCGCGGATCACGTTGGTGCCGTGCCCCGTCTGCGATGCCTCCGCGATGCTTTTGACCGGCCGGTACTGCGTCCCGGTGTAGTATTCCGTGATCATCACGATCAACGCGGTCACGATCAGCCCCACCGTGCCGCACAGGAACAGGCTGAACGCCCCGAAGGTCGCTCCGGCCGCCGTGTAGCTGCCGAAGCCGAAGGTCGCGAAGCTCAGCGGCAACAGGATAATCAGCGACAGCGCGCCGGTCACGATCAGCCCGCGATACATCGCCCCCATGATGCTCTGGTTCGCCGGCAGCTTCACGAAGTAGGTGCCGACGATGGAGGTGATGATGCACACGCCGCCGATCAGCAGCGGCAGGCTCATCAGGGCCAGC
>CAXTJY010000627.1:0-2669 GCA_964244395.1 uncultured Rhodovarius sp. | reverse complement strand
CCCCTGGTGCCTTGCCACGCTGGGCTGGATCGAGCCGCAAAACGTCACCACCCAGAAGACGGTTCGGCTGGATGCCATCGAGAAGGACAAGAACGCCTGCTATCGGCTGTGGACAGGCGGGGCCGCCAACAGGGAGTATTTTCTGATCGAGAACCGGCAACAGCAGGGGCGCGATGTCGCCCTGCCGGGCAGCGGGCTGGCACTGTGGCACATCGATGAATCCCAGGCGGACAACACCAGTCCGCTGGCCTACCGCGTCGCCCTGGTCCAGGCGGACGGGAAGCGGGAACTGGAGTTTAACACCAGCCCTGGGGATCCTGGCGATCTGTTCCCGGGTAGCGTCGGCGTATCGGCTGTGAGCGATGCGGGCGGCGGACATCCGCACACCCGGGCCAACGACGGTACCAAGACGGGTGTGGCCCTTACCGGAATTTCGCCCGACCAGGAGGTGGTGACGGCAACGCTTCGGGTCACAGCCCGCGGTGAGGCAGTCGCAAGCCGCACGCGTCCACCATCCGGTGCCGCCGCCAAGCGGAAGCGCCCCGCGACGCGCGCCGCAGCCAAAGCCATGTCGTGATTTGGCCGTCCCCTCACGCGGAAGCCGACGCGGTCGGAGAGCCCGTTTCGCGCCTGCCGCCGGGTATCACCCCCCGGTCAAATCGGCCTGTTCGAGAATGACCCGCTCGCCCAACGGTCCCCCACGGACGGAGGCCACGATTCGGTAGTTCCCACCCGCGGTCAGCGCGGCCGGCTGGGCGGCGAACATGGTCAGCAAATCACCAGGCTGCGCGCCGACAAAATCCTGGAAGCCGGCCGACGCGGCAGTCCGCGCGACCGAGAATTCGACGTCGGCGCCCCAACCGTCCACCGCGGGCTTCATCCCACGGATTTGCCCTTCAAGGATGGTCCGGTTCGGTTTGATCTGCATACCTTGTCCCTCGATCCTACTGATATGGGGGGACGGATTCGCCGCAACAATGGCGGCGCTGGTTCGAGGCCTTGTCCAGCCCCGCCGCCCGTGCTGTAGCCCGCGCCCCATGCGCAACAGCCAACCCGCCATCGGCGTCGATTTCGGCACCACCAACTCCGTGGTCGCGCGAGTGGGCGCGCCCGCTACCATGTTCCGCTCCATCCTGTGCTTCCAGGGTTCGCCCGCGCGGCACGCCGCGGGCCCCGCGGCGGCCCAGGCCTATCTGGACGACCCCGGCGGCTGCCGGCTCATGATGTCGATGAAGAGCCACCTGGCGCAGGCCGGGCTGAACGACACGCTGGTCTTCGGCCGGCGGATGGGGCTGGAGCAGCTCGTTGGCATCTTCCTGGGCCATTTGCTGCGCGAGGCGGGAGTGGCGCCGGGCAGCCGGATCGTCGCCGGCCGCCCCGTGCGGTTCGCCGGCGAGCGGCCTGACGAGGCGCTGGCTGAGGCACGGCTGCGCGCCGCCTTCGCCGAAATCGGGCATGAGGAGGTGACCCTGGTGCCGGAGCCGGAGGCGGCGGGGCATCGCTTCGCCCAGCGGCTGACCCGGCCCGCCACCGTGTTGGTCGGTGATTTCGGCGGCGGCACCTCGGATTTCTCGGTGCTGCGCTTCATCCCGGGCGAACGGGCGAAGGCATTGGGGCATGCCGGCATCGGCATCGCCGGCGATGATTTCGACGCCGCCATCATGCGCCATGTGGTGGCTCCGCTGCTGGGGCAGGACGGGCATTACCGGGTGATGGGCCAGCCCCTGCCCGTCCCGGTCGGCTTCTTCGCCGGCTTCACCCGCTGGCATCGCCTGGCGCAGATGCGCGCGCCGAGGCAGTTGCGCGACATCGCGGAGGTGGCCCGCCTGTCCGACGTGCCGGATCAACTGGCGGCGCTGATCCGCCTGATCGAGGACGAGCAGAGCCTGTCGCTGTACCGGACGGTGGCGGAGGCCAAGGCGGCGCTGTCCGGCGCGGAGGAGGCGGTGCTGGCCTTCGCGCATGAGGATTTCGAGCTGGAGCGACGCATCGGGCGGGCGGAGTTCGAAAGCTGGATTCAGCGCGACGTGGCGCGCATCGCCGCCACCGTCGATCTGGCCCTGGCCGCGGCGGGCACGTCGGATTCGATGATCGACCATGTGTTCCTCACCGGCGGAAGCGCCTATGTACCCGCCGTGCGACGCATTTTCGAAAACCGCTTCGGCGCGGACCGGTTGGCCGGCGGCGGCGAATTCACTTCGGTGGCGGAGGGGCTGGCGCTGATGGGGGCGTGAGACACTCGCGACGATCGCTGCGCGATCGCGCGGGCGCGCGACGATGGCTGCGCCATCGCGCGGAGGGCAAGGGGCTGGCGCTGATCAGGGCATGACCCTCCTCCCCCTCATCCTCGGTATGCTGGCCGCCTTCGCGCCGCTGGCCATCGACATGTACCTGCCCGCCCTGCCCGCGATGGCGGCCGCGCTGGGCAGCGATTCGGCCGGCGCTCAGCTCACCATCGCCAGCTACTTCGCGGGCATGGCGGTGGGCCAGCTCGTCTATGGCCCACTGACGGACAGGTTCGGCCGCAAGCCGCCACTGCTGTTCGGCGTCGGGCTCTTCGTGGTGGCCTCGCTGGCCTGCGCGCTGGCGCAGACCATGCCGCAGATGGTGGCGTTGCGGCTGTTGCAGGCGCTGGGCGGTTGCGCCGGCATGGTGGTGGCACGCGCCGT
>CAXTJY010000626.1:0-2669 GCA_964244395.1 uncultured Rhodovarius sp. | reverse complement strand
TGGACCGGCTGGGGGCGAAGGGATGGACCGTGCTGCCGGTGCTGAGCGGGCGCGGGCGGACGGGGCTGCGGCTGCGGGGGGATTTGTCCGGCGTGCTGGATAACGTGCTGGTGCTGTGTGTGACCAGCGAGCAGGTGGCGGAGGCGGTGCTCGACGCCCATGAGGAGTTGCTGGGCGCCCGGCCGGCAATTGTGAGCTTGAGCGACTGCCAGGTGTTGCGGGCGGACAGATTTTGATGGTATGACACTGTCCTACAGATGGAGCGTGACATGCCAGATGGCATCTCCCCGGTCAGCGTCCGTTTCAGCGAGAACGAGCGGAGCCTGTTGAAATCCGCCGCGGCCCAGAAGGGGATGACATTGAGCGAGTTCATCCGTCGCGAGGCCATCATTGCCGCGGAGGTGGAGTTGCTCGAACGGCGCAATGTCGTGATTCCCGCCGAGAAATGGGCAGAATTTGAGGCTTGGGCCGCCCGCCCCCCCGAGCGTGTGCCTGGTTTGGTGGAACTGGCTCGTCGGCGTCCGGTATGGGAGGACTGAGGCATCCGCGGCCATTGGCGGCTGATGACGACCGAGACAATTTCGATTGCGGGCGTGAGTCGCTGAATTGGTGGTTTCGCCGCCACGCTTGGCGCAACCAGCGAAGCGGGGTGACCCGTACAAGCGTCATGCAGGAACAGGCGAACGGTCCCATCGCTGCGTATATTTCGATCAGCATGTCGCAGATCGAGCGGTCGATATTGCCCAGGACGTTGCAGCGCAATCAGCCTGATCCACTGCCGGCGTTGCTCCTCGGGCAATTGGCGGTCGACCTTGGGTTCCAGGGGAAGGGGTACGGGCATTCGTTGCTGCGCTTCGCTCTTGCTACGGCCGCCCGTGCCTCGGTGGATGTGGGGTGCTTTTGCGTAGTGCTGCATCCTCTGGACGACCAGTTGCGTGGCTTCTACCGACGCTTCGGCTTCATGGACATGGAAGGGGATCCGGCCCGCGCCATGATCGTGCGGCTGATGGACTTGGAACCAAGCGAATTGTGATCGCGACTTAAGCCGCCCGCCGCCCCTCCCCCTTCAATCGCACCAGATTCCCTAAAATCTCCCGCGCCGCCCGCACCCGCGCCGCCAGGTCCATTTCCCGCAGCACCGCCAGCTTGTGGTCCGGCCGCAGCTTCACCACGCCCTTCTGCGCCGCCACCCAGCCCACCAGGCCCGCCGGATTGGCGAAGTGGTTGTGGTGGAAGCCCAGCACCACGCCCTTCGGCCCGGCATCCAGCCGCTCCACTCCGGCTTCCTTGCACAGCCGCTTGATCGCGACGACAGCGAGCAGGTTCTCCACCTCCTCGGGCAGGGCGCCGAAGCGGTCCGCCAGCTCGGCCCCCATCGCCTCGATCTCGGCGTCGTCGGCCAGCGACCCGATCCGCCGGTACAGCCCCAGCCGCACCGGCAGCTCGGCCACGTATTTTTCCGGGATCAGCACCGGCAGACCAAGCGAGATGTTCGGCGTCCAATCCGCCTCCACATCGCGCCGCTTGCCCGTCTTCAGCCCCGCCACCGCATCCTCCAGCATCTGCTGATACAGCTCGATGCCGACCTCGCGGATGTGGCCGGACTGCTCGTCGCCCAGCAGGTTGCCGGCGCCGCGGATGTCCAGGTCGTGGCTGGCCAGGGTGAAGCCGGCGCCGAGGTTGTCCAGCGTCTGCATCACCTCCATCCGCTTCTGGGCTGAGGCGCTCAGTCGGTGCGCCGCCGGCCAGGTGAGGTAGGCGTAGCCGCGCTGCTTGCCGCGCCCGACCCGCCCGCGAAGCTGATACAGTTGCGCCAGGCCAAACATGTCGGCGCGATGGATGATCAGCGTGTTCACCGCCGGCATGTCCAGACCCGATTCCACGATGTTGGTGCTGAGCAGGATGTCGTATTTCGCATCGCCGAATTCGGTCATCACCCGTTCCAGCTCGGTGGGCGTGAGGCGGCCATGCGCCTCAACGATGCGCGCCTCGGGCACGATCTCGCGCAGCCGCTCCGCGACCTTCGGCATGTCCTCCAGCCGCGGCACGACGCAGAAGATCTGGCCGCCGCGGAAGCGCTCGCGCTGCACCGCCTCGCGCAGCACCACGGGGTCCCACGGCATGATGAAAGTGCGGACGGCCAGGCGGTCGGTCGGGGGCGTGGCGATGATGCTCATCTCCCGCACCCCGGTCAGCGCCAGCTGCAGCGTGCGAGGGATGGGGGTGGCGGTCAGCGTCAGCACATGCACGTCGGTCTTCAGCGACTTCAGCCGTTCCTTGTGGGCGACGCCGAAATGCTGCTCCTCATCCACGATCACCAGGCCGAGTTCAGAAAACTCGATGCTCTTGGCCAGCAACGCGTGGGTGCCGACGACGATGTTGATCGTGCCGTCTGCCAGGCCTGCCTTCACCACGGCGGCCTCCTTCGGCGTCACCATACGGGATAGCTGTGCGACCTTCACCGGCAGCCCCTCGAACCGGGCCGAGAAGGTACGAAAATGCTGCCGCGACAGCAGCGTCGTCGGCACCACCACCGCCACCTGGGTGCCGCCCATCGCCGCCACGAAGGCCGCCCGCAGCGCCACCTCGGTCTTGCCGAAGCCGACATCGCCGCAGATCAGCCGGTCCATCGGCTTGCCCGCGCCGAGATCGTCGATTACCGCGTCGAT
>CAXTJY010000625.1:0-2671 GCA_964244395.1 uncultured Rhodovarius sp. | reverse complement strand
CCCCGTACCCCCATTCGCCAGGGCCGACCCGGCCCTGGACCGTGGATGAGTTGGCGTGTGGGGGGAGGGGGCTTGCGCGCCTTCCGATAAAAGCCCCGCAGCCCCCTCCCCCCACACGCCAACCTCCTGGGGTGCAGGGGCCTTTCGGCCCTTGCTGGGAGAGGTCCAGGGGAGGGCAAAGCCCTCTCTTGGGGTCACCCGCGCCACCCTACCCAAACACATCCGCCGTCACTGTCTCGAACCAGTCCTCGGCGTAAGCCGCCTCCGCCGCGCGGACCGAGGCCGGTGCGTCCAGGGGGCTGGGGCCGCCGGCGCCTGGAATGTCGGTCAGGATGCCGTCGGTGGGCCGGTACACGCCGGCGATAGAGATGCCGTAGCCGGGGGCGACTAGGCTGTAGCAGGTGTTGAGCAGGCGCGGGGTCTGCACCGACCGGCCAGCCAGCAAGGCAGCGATGGCGGCAGCGCAAACCCGGCCCTGGGCGTTGGCGGCAAACGCGGATTTGGGCATGGCGCCGGCGATGGCGGCGTCGCCGATGACGTGGATGCCCGGAACCAGGCGGGACTCGAAGCTGCCGGGGTCGATGGGGCACCAGCCGGAGCGATCCGCGGTGCCTGCCAGATGGGCGATGGTGCCGGCCTGTTGCGGCGGGATGACGTTGACGACGGCGCCGGCGTGATCGCCGAAATCGGTGCTGACCTGGCGCGCCCCGGCGTCCACTGCCGTCACGCGGCCGCCGGCGGAAAGCGGCACGTATTCAAGCAACCCAGGATAGAGCGCGGCCCAGGCCTGCTCGAACAGCCGCTGCTTGGAAAAAGCATCCTTCGCGTCCAGCACGAGCAGCTTGGAGCGTGGCTTCCGGGTCTTGAGGTAGTGCGCGATCAGGCTGGCTCTTTCGTAGGGGCCAGGCGGGCAGCGATAGGGGTTTGCCGGCACGGTCATGATGACGGTGCCGCCATCCTCCATCGCCGAGAGTTGGTCACGCAGCAGCAAGGTCTGGGCGCCGGCCTGCCAAGCGTGCGGCAGCGCCGTCGACGCGGCTTCGGAGTAGCCGGGCAGGGCGTCGTAGCGCAAGGAAATGCCGGGCGAGAGCACCAGCCTGTCGAAAGGCAGGGCGGTGCCATCGGCCAGAAGGACGCGGCGCGGTTCGACGGCGGTTGCCGCCTGATGCACGACCGGGATGCCCAGTGCCCGTATCGCGTCATAGTCGAAGATCTGCGCCTGCATCCGCCGCAGCCCTGCGATCACGGCGTTGCTGAACGGGCAGGCGATGTAAGTGGGATTCGCTTCCACCAGCGTGACCTGCAGGCCAAAGGCGTGCAGCGACCTGGCACAGGTTGCGCCGCCGAAGCCGCCGCCGATCACGACGACGCGCCCCGGGGCCTGGGCTAGAACTGGCGCGGCAAGCAACGCGGGCAAGGCGCGTCGGGCGATCATCGCACCACCCATTCGGCGATGGCGCGGCTTTCGTCTTCGGAGAAACCGCGCGCCAGGCGGCCCATCAGCGTGGCGGGGCGGGAGCCGTCGCGGAAGCCTCGCATCGCCTGCGTAATTTCGTCCGCATCGCGCCCACGCAGCGCGGGGATTGCCGGGTTCATGCGGCTGGGCGAATGGCAGCCGATGCAGGTCGTGGCGCCCGGTGGGGCCTCCTCGGCGCGGACGAGTGGGGCCCGGACGACCAGGGCCAACGCGAATCCAACTAGGACACCAGCCAGCCGCCCCACGCAGCCCTTAGTCATGGTGCTGCCAAGGCCCGCCATCGCCGCGCCTCGGCGGGCCGCTTCGGAATCGGCCGCCCCGGCTCGGCCAGCGCCGGACGCCCCGCACCAAAACCCGCGGGCGCCGCGCGCCGCCTGCCCATCACGCCCGCCGCAAATCCTGCTCGGCCAGCGGCAATTGCCGGATACGTTTGCCTGTGGCCGCGAAGATGGCGTTTAACACTGCCGGCGCCGCCACCGCGATGGTCGGCTCCCCCACCCCACCCCAGAAGCCGCCGGACGGGATGATGATGGCCTCGACCTTGGGCATCTCCGCCATCTTCATCACGCGATAATCGTGAAAATTGGACTGTTCGATGCGGCCATCCTTGACGGTGCAGGATCCGAACAGGCTGGCTGAGAGGCCATACACGAACGACCCCTCCACCTGCGCCGCGATCTGCTGCGGGTTGACCGCATAGCCGGGGTCCGTCGCCGCCACGATGCGGTGCACCTTCAACTCGCCCGCATCGGTCACCGACACTTCTGCGCAGGCCGCGACATAGCTGCCGAAGCCATGCGTCACCGAAAGCCCGCGGAACACCCGCTGACCGCCGACATCCGCTGCTGGCGTGCCCCAACCGGCGCGTTCCGCCACTGCGTTCAGCACCGCCAGATGCTTGGGATAGTTGGCCATGTGCGCCCGGCGGAACTCCAACGGGTCCTTGCCGGCGGTGTGCGCCAACTCGTCCATGAAGCATTCCAGGTAGATGGCGTTCTGGTTCAGGTTTACCCCGCGCCAGAAACCAGGCGGCACATGCGGGTTGCGCATGGCGTGGTCGATCAACAGGTTGGGAAACCCGTAGCCGATATCGGCCTCGCCGCCGGCGTTGTTCAGCCCCTGGAACACCACGGGGTCACGCCCGTCGCGGATGTTCTGCGGGAAGATGCCGGCGATGATGGACTGGCCGGAAAT
>CAXTJY010000624.1:0-2671 GCA_964244395.1 uncultured Rhodovarius sp. | reverse complement strand
GCAGCGTCGCCAGCGCGATGGCCATGATCTCGGCGGAGAGGTTGAAGTCAGTGCGAATGGCGCCGGCCACCCGCATCGCTTCCAGCGCCTCCGGCGTTTGGGGCTGCGCAACCGCCGCGGTGGCAGTGGGCGGGTGGTGCGGCCAGGCCAACTCGGCCAGCTTCTCCGCCCCCTCGTAGCAAAGGTATAGCCCGCCCAGCATCAGCAGCGGCGTGATAGCCCAGGGCGCGAACTGGCCCAGCGCCACCGCGGCCGGCAACAGGATGAGCAATTTGTTGCGCAGCGAGCCGAGCGCGATGCGGCGAACGATGGGTAGTTCGCGGCTGGAATCGAAGCCCACGACATAGCGCGGCGTCACCGCCGCATCGTCGATCACCACGCCGGCCGCCTTGGCGCCGGCCTTGCCGGCCTGCAACGCCACATCGTCCAACGATGCGGCCGCAACCTTCGCGATGGCCGCCACATCGTCCAGCAACCCCAGAAGTCCACTGCTCATGCCCTGCCACCACCCCGAAGAGGCGCATCATGGCATGGCGGCGCCGTCGTCCCCAACCGCGCTCCGGAACGGGGCAGATGCTGCATCCACGCGATCTATCGCCGGCTCAGGCACGGCCGATGGTTTCATCCGCCTTTTGAGGGATGGCCCGCCGCGGCCGGACCGTGTCGTGTTCGGTCATTGGATCGCAACCTTCAGGAGATCCTCATGCCCCTCAGCCCTCGTCTTTTCATGATTGCCATCGGGCCTTCGCCCTGGCTCAGCTCGGCCTGGCGGCAAACGCTCAGGCCGTCGAGATCTGCGTCGGCGGCGGCAGCGGGTGGGTTGCGCGGGTGGAGATCCAGCAGCAGGGCAGGGGCAGCAGCAATTGGATTCGGGTGGACAGCAGGTCGGTCTCGCTCGGACAGAATTTTCGCACGAACATCTCCGATAGCCTCGGCGGGGCCCGGGTGCTGGTTGAAGGGCTTGAATTTACCGGAGGCTATCGTGACGTGTTTTCCATCGAGGTGAAGCAGCAGCCTGGCTTCAAGGTCAGCATGACGGGTACCGCCTTCAACATGGGTTGTTCGCGCCAGGAGGGCGCGTACCGACGCTGAGCCTGTCCTACTCCGCCGCCTGCGCCCGCGCCGCGGCGAAGAACCGGTTCTCCGGGCGCGGCAGGCCCAGATGTTCGCGCAGGGTGGTGCCTTCATACTCGCGGCGGAACAGGCCGCGGGACTGCAATTCCGGCACCACCTTGTCCACGAACTCATCGAGGCCGGCGGGGACGTAGGGGAACATGATGTTGAAGCCGTCGCAGGCCCGGCCCTCCAGCCAGCCCTGCATCTCGTCGGCGATGGTGGCGGGGGTGCCGACCAGGGCGGCGCCGGCGTAGCCGCCCAGGCGCTGGGCGAGCTGACGGACGGTGAGGTTCTCGCGTCGGCCCAGGTTGATGGCACGTTCGCGGCCGCTCTTGCTGTTCTCGGTCTCAGGGATCTCGGGCAGTGGGCCGTCGGGGTCAAAGGCCAGCGCATCCACTCCCAGCACGCTGCTGAGCGAGCCGATGGCGCTCTCGTAGTGGACCAGGCTGTCCAGATGAGCGCGCTTGGCGCGCGCTTCAGCCACCGTGTCGCCCACCACCACCAGCGCGCCGGGCAGGATCTTCAGGTGGTCGGGGTTGCGGCCCAGCGCCGCTGCGCGACCCTTCACATCGGCGTAAAAGGCCTGGGCGTCGGCGATGGGGCCGCCGGCGGCGAAGACCATCTCGGCCGTCTCGGCCGCGATCTGCCGTCCGGCCTCGGACGCACCGGCCTGCACGATGACGGGCCAGCCCTGCACCGGGCGGGCGATGTTGAGGGGGCCGCGCACCGACAGCTCCGGCCCCTTGTGGTTCAGCACGTGCATTTTGGCGGGGTCCCAGAAGATGCCGCTGGCCACGTCGCGGATGAAGGCGTCGTCGGCGAAGCTGTCCCACAGGCCGGTGACGACGTCGTAGAATTCGCGGGCGCGTTTGTAGCGTTCGCCATGCGCCATGTGCTCGTCATGGCCGAAATTCAGCGCGGCGTCCGGGTTTGCAGTGGTGACCAGGTTCCAGCCGGCGCGGCCGCCGGAGATGTGGTCGAGCGAGGCGAATTTGCGGGCGACATGGTAGGGGTCGTTGTAAGTCGTGGAAGCGGTGGCGATGAGGCCGATGCGCTCCGTCACCGCGGCCAGCGCCGGCAGCAGGGTCATCGGGTCGAAGCTGGTGACGGTGTGGCTGCGGCGCAGTGCCTCGATGGGCATGTTCAGCAGGGCCAGGTGGTCGGCCATGAAGAAGGCATCGAACTTCCCCGCCTCCAGCTTTTGGGTCAGCCGCGCCAGCTTGGGAAAGCTGAAATTCGCGTCCGGCCACGCGCCAGGGTAGCGCCAGGCGCCGGCGTGGATGGAGACCGGGCGCATGAAGGCGCCGAGGTGAAGCTGACGGACCATGGCGATGCTCCTGCGGTGGTTGCACCCATATGGGAGGGTGGGGCCGTCAGCAAAGCCGCGCCGCGCGCGGGCCCCGCATGCCGGGGGGGCATGCGCAGATGGATGACTTCAGCCCGTGGCTGCCGGGGCGGCGAGCGGCATCGCCCGGCGGATGATACCTGCGTCGCGTGAGAAGTGCTCCGCCGCCACCCTGTCCGTCCATCCTGGCACCAGCATGTCGATCTCGAA
>CAXTJY010000623.1:0-2679 GCA_964244395.1 uncultured Rhodovarius sp. | reverse complement strand
TGTGAAGTGCACTACCGAATCTTCACGAAACCGGCACCATCTTGTCGCCTTCCTTCGCAAGGCGTGGCGGCCTGGAACAAGCGTCGGGCGACCGCCGCTTATTGGCGGTGAAATGGTTGCGGCATGGACCCGCTCCCGGCTCCTGCGCTAAGGAGCGCGTTGGGCGGCTTCGGCCGCATGGACGCAGCTTGCGGGCGGAAGACGACGGCGGGTGATGCGCGACCGCATCGGCGCATCGTCGTTCCCATTGGAATGAGGAGCCACATCGTTGGATCAGGGGATCATCCGGAACGCCCGTCTGGCCGGCCTCAGCGCGGCGGCCGCGCGGCTGGGCATCGAGCTCGACCGCCAGATGCTGGCCATCCTGGAGCAGGCGCCGGTCATCGAACCTTACGCGTTGGTTCGCTGCGCCACCGATGCGGGCATCCGTGCCAAGGCAGTCAAGCTGCGCTGGAAGGACCTGATCAGCCTCGGCCAGTCCGGCACGCCCACCCTTCTGCTGCTCGACGATGGCGGCGCCGCATTGCTGGATGGTGCCTCGCCCGACGGCGCCTCGGTAATGCTGAGCAGCCCGCTTCAATCGGCCGTCCAGGGCCAGGAAGCCATCGACGAGTTTCGCCTGCAGACCTTGTGGTCGGGTACCACGATCATCCTGAGGCCGGGGCGCGGCCAGCGCCTCGAGGATGCGCCGCTGACGCTCGGAACGCTGGTGCGCGAGGTCGCGACCGAGGCCCGCATCTTCCGCGATGTCGCCGCCGCGACGGTGGTAACGGCCTTCCTGGCTGTAGCCCCACCTTTGATCATCATGGCGGTGGTGGACAGGGTGCTGGTCTACCAAAGCTTTGGCACGCTGACGCTGCTCTTTATCGGGATCCTCATTATCATCGTTCACGAGACCGGGTTGGGCTACGCCCAACGCCTGTTATTGGCGGTGGCTGCGGCCCGCATCGATGGAAGGATGAGCCTGCTGGTGATGCAGCGGCTGCTGCGCCTCCCGCAGGACTTCTTCGAGAAGCACCGCGTCGGTGAAATCTCGCACAGCGCTTTCGCGGTCAACAACATCCGTGAGTTCCTGACCGGCCCGCTGTTCAGCGCGACGCTCGACCTGGTCACGCTGGTCATCCTCCTGCCGGTGCTCTTCTGGATCAACGTGACGCTGACATGGTTCGTCGTCGGCTGTGCGGTTTCGATCGCCCTGATCATCCTTGCCTTCATCCCGATGCTGGGGCGGGCGCACCACAAGCTGGTCGAGGCCGAGGTCCAGAAGGGCTCGACGCTGTTCGAAACCATCGCCGGGATGCGTACGGTCAAGGTGTTGGCGCTTGAGCCCAAGCAGGCGGAGGAGTTCAACACCCGCACCGCGGAAGTGACGCGGGCGCGCCTGGAGTTCAGCCGCATCTCCAACCGGCCGCAGACTCTGACCGCCCCCATCAATCAGTTCATGACGCTGGGGCTGCTGGCGGTGGGCTGCCTGATGGTGCTGCAAGGCGACACCTCCACCGCGGGCTCCCTATTGGCATTCTTCATGATGTCGGGTCGGGTCGCGGGGCCCCTGGTGAGCATCGCCGGCATGGCGCGGCACTGGGAAGAGGCAAAAGCCTCCATCTCGGTCGCCGGGCTGGTGATGAACACCATGCCCGAGCGGCCATCCGGCCAGGTCGGGATGCGGCCGACCTTTCAGGGCAACCTGCGCTTTTCGGACGTCACGTTCCAGTACCCAGGCACCATGACGCCGGCGCTGGATAAGGTGAGCTTCGATGTTCCGGCCGGGACGTTCGTGGGGCTGGTGGGCCGCAGCGGCTCGGGCAAAAGCACGGTCACCCGGCTGATCCAGGGCATCAGCACCGGTTATAGCGGCCTGGTAAAGGTGGACGGGGCGGAGCTGCGCGAGATCGACTTGCGGCACCTGCGTCGCAACCTGGGCGTGGTGTTGCAGGAGAACTTCCTCTTCCGGGGTACGATCCGGGATAACATCGCGGCCGGTCGGCCGGGTGTGACCTTGGAACGTACCATTCACGCTTGCCGCATGGCGGGAGCCGAGGAGTTCATCGAGCGGATGCCGCGCGGCTATGAGACTTTCATCGAGGAGGGATCGCCCAATCTCTCCGGCGGTCAGCGGCAGCGCGTGGCGATTGCCCGCGCACTCGTGGTGGATCCTACCATTTTGATCCTCGATGAGGCGACCAGCGCGCTGGACCCGGAGAGCGAGGCAATGGTCAACGCCAACATGCTTCGGATCGCCCGCGGCCGCACCATGCTGGTGGTGTCGCACCGCCTTTCGGCGCTGGTCGATGCCGATGCGATTCTGGTGCTCGACCGTGGCCAGGTGGTGGACATGGCGCCGCATGCGGACCTCCTGCAGCGATGCGATATCTACCGCAAACTGTGGCTACAGCAGAACCGCGCGCCGGGCGCGAGGGCCATCGCCGATGGCTGAGACCCTTCCGCAATTGCCGCCTCCGGTTCCGGCGCTTCGGACCCGCCCCGTCATCGCACTCGAATTCGTCTCGCCGACCGCGACTGAAATCGCCAAGCCGCCGCCGTGGATGGCGCGAACGGTGCCGCTGATGCTGGTGTCGCTGGTGGCTAGCGCCTTGGCGGCCCTGGCCCTGCTGCCTGTGGAGCGTGTGGTGGTGGCGCGCGGCCGGCTGATTTCGACGACGCCGACGGTGCTGCTGC
>CAXTJY010000622.1:0-2680 GCA_964244395.1 uncultured Rhodovarius sp. | reverse complement strand
AGACGTCCCCAACGCGCTGGGTCAGCGCGTGCCGTGTCTCCTTGCCGCCTTCGAAAACACACAGCTCCAGCCCCTCGGCGCCGGGGGCGGGGAAAGCAGCCCGCGCGCCGGTCTCCGTCAGAAACACACCCAGTTCAGGCAATGGCCAATCCCTTGTAGATCGCGGCGTAGCGCGCCGCGGAGGCGGCCCAGGAGACATCTTGGGCCATCGCGTTGGCTTGCAAGCGGCGCCAGATGGCGGGCTGCCGGTACAGCGCGGCGGCGCGCAGCATGGCCGCGCCCAGCATCTCCGGCGCATCCGGAGGGCAGACGAAGCCTGTCCCCCAGCCCTCCGCCAGCGCCGCCTCGTTGGCGTCCACCACGGTATCGGCCAGGCCGCCGACCCGGGCCACGATCGGCAGCGCGCCGTAGCGCAGGGCGCAGAGCTGGGCGAGGCCACAGGGCTCGAAGCGCGACGGCACCAGCATGGCGTCGGCGCCGCCATAGGCCATCCGCGCCAGCCCTTCGTCGAAAGCAATGCGGGTGCCGATGCGGCCGGGGTTGGCGGCGGCGGCGCCCAGGCAGCGCTCGACCAGCCCGGCATCGCCGCTGCCCAGGATGGCCAGCTGTCCACCGGCCTCGAAGATCGCCGGGATGGCTTCCAGCAGCAGATCCACTCCCTTCTGCCAGGCCAGCCGGCCGACATAGGCGAAGAGCGGCGCATCAGGCTCCAGGGCCAGGCCGAAGGCGCCTTGCAGCGCCGCTTTGTTCGGCGCGCGGCCTTCCGGTGTGGTGAAATGGGCGGCGAGGTGTGGGTCGGTCGCCGGGTTCCACTCCGTCATGTCCAGCCCGTTCAGCACGCCGTGCAGTACGCCGGCGCGGCCTCGCAGCAAGCCGTCCAGCCCCATGCCGGCCATCGGCGTGCGGATTTCGGCGGCGTAGGTGGGGGAGACGGTGCTGATGGCATCGGCGAACCACAGCCCGGATTTGAGGTAGCCGACGGTGCCGAAATATTCGAGGCCCGCAGTCACGAAGGCCTCCGGCGGCAACCCCAGCCGGCCGAAGCTCCAGGACGGGAACTGGCCCTGGAATGCCAGGTTGTGCACGGTGAACAGGCTGGGCACATGATTGCCGCCGAAGCGCAGATAGGCCGGCGCCAGCCCAGCCTGCCAGTCATGCGCATGCACCACGTCGAAGCGCAGCCCACGCAGCCCCTCGCGCGCCAGCAGGGCCGCCACCGCGCCCAGGGCGGCGAAGCGGATGCCGTTGTCGGGCCATTCGCTGCCATCGGGCATCAGGTAGGGCGAGCCGGTGCGGCCGAAGAGATGCGGCGCGTCGATGGCGATGATGTCGAGGCCGGACGCGGCCCCCTTCAGGAGCCGCGCCGGGCCGCCGAACAGGTCAGGCAGGCGTCGGGCGCTGCGCGCATCGCCCAGCGCGGTCAGTACGGCGGGGTAGCCCGGCAGCAGGGTTGTGATCTCGACGCCATGTGGCGCCAGCGCGGCCGGCAGGGCGCCGACCACATCGGCCAGCCCGCCGGTCTTGATGATGGGAAAGCACTCGGAAGCGACGCCCAGGACCTTCACAGACGAGCCTGTTCCGCGCAGTGGGGATCGCAAGCCCGCCGCATCACGGCGCACCCGCCTCAAGCGCGTCCAGCATGTTCTGCGTCACCAGCACGATGCCGGCCTCGGTGCGGCGGAAGCGGCGGATGTCGTCGGCCGGGTCCTCGCCCACCACCAGGCCCGCGGGGATGCGCACGCCGCGATCCACCACCACCCGGGTCAGCCGCGCGCCCTGGCCGACATCCACATGCGGCAGCACCACGGCGCCGTCCAGCCGGGCATAGGAATGCACGTGGCAGCCGGTGAACAGCAGCGATCGGCGCACCGCCGCACCCGAGACGATGCAGGCGCCGGACACCAGCGAGGAAATCGCCTCGCCCCGCCGGCCCTCCATGTCATGCACGAATTTGGCCGGCGGGGTGATCTCCGCATGCGTCCAGATCGGCCAGGAATTGTCGTAGAGGTCGAGCGCGGGGACGATTTCGGTCAGCCCGATATTCGCCTCCCAATAGGCATCCACGGTGCCGACGTCGCGCCAATACGGCGCGCTTTCGGTGTTCGCGCGAACGCAGCTGCGCTCGAAGCGATGCGCCACCGCCAGGCCGTGCTTGACGATATAGGGGATGAGGTCCTTGCCGAAATCATGCGTGGATTCTGCATCCGCCGCGTCGCGCCGCAGCAGATCGAACAGGAATTCGGTGTCAAAGACGTAGATGCCCATCGAGGCCAGCGCCAGGTCCGGCCGGTCCGGAATGCCCGGCGGATCGTCCGGCTTCTCGACGAAATCGATGATGCGCCCGGCGGCGTCCACCTTCATCACGCCGAACCCGGTGGCCTCCAGGCGCGGCACCGCGATGGAACACACGGTCACGTCGGCGCCGGCGGCCACATGCTGCTGCAGCATGCGCTCGTAATCCATCTTGTAGATGTGGTCGCCGGCCAGCAGCACGATGTAGCGCGGCGCGTAGTCGGCGATGATGTCGATGTTCTGGTACACCGCATCGGCGGTGCCGAGATACCAATTCACCTCCGAAACGCGTTGGGAGGCCGGCAGGATGTCGAAGCTTTCGTTGCGCTCCGGCCGGAGGAAGGTCCAGCCGCGTTGCAGGTGGCGGATCAGGCTGTGCGCCTTGTAC
>CAXTJY010000621.1:689-2683 GCA_964244395.1 uncultured Rhodovarius sp. | reverse complement strand
CGCCGACATCGGCGCCCTTGGTGAAGATGCCGCCGCCGAGCCGCGCGAAGATCGAGATCAGCGAGGCGCCGAAGCCCAGCGCCACCAGGCTGTCGATCACCACACGCGAATTGATCGCATAGCCGTTGACGATCACCAGCACGAAGAAGGTGATGGCCACGCCCAGCAGCGCCAGCCCGGCCACCAGCATGCCGGTGATGGCGCCCGACTTGAACGCCAGATCGAGCCCCGCCGCCAGCCCGCCCGTGCTGGCCTGCGCCGTGCGCACATTGGCCCGCACCGACACGTTCATGCCGATGAACCCCGCCAGGCCGGACAGCACCGCCCCCACCAGGAAGCCCATGGCCACCGCCACCCCCAGCACGAAGATGATGCCGATGAACAGCACCACCCCCACGGCCGCGATGGTGATGTACTGCCGCTTGAGGTAAGCGGATGCGCCTTCCTGGATCGCCTGCGCGATCTCCTGCATGCGCGCATTGCCCGCGGGCCTGGCCATGATGTCCTTGGTGGTGATCCAGCCATAGGCGAGCGAAGTCGCACCCAGCAGGATGACCAGCAGCAAAACCGCTGTGATCACTTGAAAGTCTCCCTTCCGTTCTTGTGGAGACGCCGGTTCGCCCGGCGCCGATCGGATGAAGCGAGTAAGGCAGAGCTTGGGCGGCTTCGCAACCGCGGCATGGCCCGGCTCGGCTTTACGGCGGGGTCGGCGCGTGCCACCCCGCCGCGCGTGAAACGTCTCCCCGAACCTTCCTTGGCGCTGGCGCTGTTCCTGGCGCTGGCGCCGGCCGTCGCCGTGCTACAGTTCCGCGGTATCGCGCCGCTGGCGCTGTTGACCATGGTGGGGACGGTGGCGTTGGCAGGGCGGCGGGCCCGGCTCGCCGTGCCCATGCCGGTCTGGCTGGCGCTCGGGTTGATGCTGTGGGGTGCGGCCTCGTCGCTCTGGGCCATCGAGCCCGGCCGCAGCCTGTTCGAGGGCGGCCGCATGGCGGCGCTGATGCTGCTGGTCGGCGCGGCGGCGATGGCGCTGTCGGGGCCACGGTCGCCAGCACATCCGCCGGCCCGGCCCCAGGCACTTCCACTGGTCACGTCCCCCGTACACTCGACCTGTCCGCTACCGGATCTGGTTGACGCAACGCCCAGGGCTCTCTCGGCGGCGATACCGCATTTGCCGGCCGGGTCACCGGAGTCGCGGGCGGCACTCCGCGGCCTATCGCTTACCCCCTGGTTGCTCGGCGGCCTGTTGCTCGGCGCCGGCCTGGCCTTCGCCGACCAGATGTCCGGTCAGTGGCTGCGCGCCGCCGTGCGCGGCCTGCGCGAATGGGATGTCTCGCTCGGCTTCGGGCTCAAGCCGGCCGCCACGGTCCTGGCGCTGTTGCTGCCCCTGGCGCTGGCCCGCCCGGTATCACTCGCCTGGCGCGGCGCCGCACTTGTCGCAGTGCTGGCCGCCATCTTCTGCATGCCGGCACAGGCGGCGAAGATCGGCGTCGTCGTGGGCCTGGCCACCTTCCTGCTCGTGCGGCTTGCCGGGCCGCGCGCCGCGCGCGCCATCGCCATCGCCGCCGCGCTGCTGCTGCTGCTGGCCCCGCCGCTCCTCGGTGCCGTGCTGGCCCGCGGGCCAGACGTCTCCGCCCTGCAAGGCAGCGCTTCGCACCGGGTCCTGATCTGGGACTTCACCCTGGCCCGCATAGCCGAGCGCCCCTGGCTCGGCTGGGGCATGGAGGCGTCGCGCGCCATTCCCGGCGGCCGCGACATGATCCCCGCGGCCGACCTCGAACGCTTCGGCCTGGCCGGTCAGCGCGAGTGGTTCGGGATCGTCCGCGCCCAGCGCCTGCCGCTGCACACCCACAACGCGCCTTTGCAGATCTGGCTGGAGCTCGGCGCCATCGGCGCCATCCTCGCCGCAGCCCTGGTGCTGTCGCTGGGCTGGCACGCCACGTCACCTGGCGCGGCCGGTGCGTTTGCCGCCGCCGTCGCCATAGGCAGCCTCAGCT
>CAXTJY010000621.1:0-679 GCA_964244395.1 uncultured Rhodovarius sp. | reverse complement strand
GTGGCTGTGCCTGCTGGCCATGCTGGCACTCACGGCGCGGCAGCTGGCAGCTACTTCACCGCCACCGTCGCCGGCACCCCAGCCTCGCTGAGCGCCGCCGCCTGCCGCTCCGCCAGTTTGGCCTCGGAGAAGTCGGCGATCAGCTCGTGGAACATGCGGTGCCAGTTTTGCTCCGCCCGCAGGCGGGAGAAGGCGCTGCCCAGGCCGATGGCGGCGCGGTCCATCAGCGGGAACTCGCGCGGGATCTTCACGCTCTTGCCGGTCCGCGCGCTCTCCGCCTTCAGGCCCTTATGCACGCTCTCGGCCACCCGCCGGCCGAATTGCAGATCATCCAGATCCTGGATCGGCCGGACCCGGTCTTCGATCAGCGGCGCGTAGAGGAACTCCGCCCATCGCTTGAGGTGCCCCATCATCTCGTTCGACAGGTCGCGGAACCCCCATTCCTCGAAGGCGTGCCGCGCCTTTTCGTCGTCATGGTCGCGCACCGCCTCGAACAGCCGGATCACGCCGCCGATGAAATGGGGCGCGAAGACGCGGATGGTGCCGAAATCCAGGAGGTTGATCCCGCCGGCATCGTCGCCATCCGGCTTGCGCACCAGGTAGTTGCCTAAGTGCGGGTCGCCATGGATCACGCCGTATTGGTACAGCGGCTGGTAGTACGCCTGGAAGAGGCCGGCGG
>CAXTJY010000620.1:792-2684 GCA_964244395.1 uncultured Rhodovarius sp. | reverse complement strand
CGGGGTTCCAGTTGGTGGCGCCGTCACCGCTTAGGGTTTCCTCTGACACGTCTTCGGCCAGGAAGAGCGGCTGGCTGCGCCCGTCTACATACCCGAAATGCTCGATGCCTTCGCCACGATCATTATGCAGCCCAAGTCCTTCCTGAACGCCGGCCTCGACGATCTTGGGGAACGTAGCCATAAGCTGCCGCACGGCTTTAAGCGCTTCGTCGTGCGGAGCTTGGTCCGCATCACCCACCAGGATGACGGCATCGAGCGTGTCGTTGAACGGCTTCTCCCAGGACGCGACGGCGGGATCGCCCAGACTGGATTTCGCCATGCCAGCCTGAAATAACCGGTCGGCAGGTTGTTTGGCCTTGGGAAATCCGAGCGTGGCGTAGCCGTGAGGCGTGAGGCCGACACCAACATAGGGTGTACCGAGGGCCTTCTCGTCCTTCTTGAACCGCTTGACTTCCTGCAGATGTACCTTGGCCGACTTCATGAGCGGCTTGCCGCTCGCGGGGTTTGAGAGCGCCCGCAGAAATCCCCGACCGGAGGCCTGGTCGCCGAAGCGCAGGAAGAGCAGCGTCAGATGCTCGCGCGTGTGGCCTTTCAGAATATTGGGCTGGAGCCCGTCGAGCATCGCAGCATCGTCGCCTGATGCAGTGTTCCATGTCATTGTCTGATTGAGTTTGACGGCCATATGGTCCTCCCCGAAGAAAAAAAAGCGAAATTTAAATTGGTCGTGATGAATGGCTACGCCGCTAGCGGGCCGACAAGCGGCTGTGTCGCTCCCCTTGCGTCATGTAATTACGCGCATCGGCGCTGCCTGTTTTCAATCAAAAATTGCAAGCACGCTGAAATTTTTGGAGGCGCAGGGTATGGCGCATGCGGCATCCAAATCCGCGCAACGTTTGGCCTCCCTGGAAAGGCCATGGGGCCTCGGGGAGCAGGGACGCTCCCTGAGTGGCGATCGACAGGCCACACGGTCGGCCATGGTCCGGCGCCGGTGGAGAGGGCAATCTCCAGGTCCGTCGAGTGGGTCCACAGGGGCGGCGATAAGTCCATGTGGCGATGGGGTGCCGGGGAGCGCGCAATGCGCCTCGGTGAGCGGTTAACCGGCGATACGGTTGCTGGCGCGGGTTAGGCTCGATGCCGATCCGCGCCAAAGGCTGGAGTGTCCACGGGAGGGCGTAGCGCCTCCCTTGCAAGATGGTGGCGTATTACGCCACACATCTTGCAATCCGTTCACCAGCCAAAGGGCAATTCTGACTCTTATCGACTCAACAGGCATCCTGCATGCTATTTCGCATTCCTAATACAAACATCATTCGCAATTTTTATAACAACTTGCTGCGATAGCTATGAAATAAAAGGGAAACCAGTCTCCAATCCCCAAAATATGATAATAATTCTACCTAATAGAGACAAAATATATTTTGATGTCTCTGGCTAAATCCATCTATACGAAGCTTGGCCTCAAAAACAGATCGTCTTTGCCCAGCCGCTGCCGTACCAGCGAAACGTGGGCTATCGAACCGCCGAATCTCCATGCGGTTAAAAATGTTGGGAGAAATTAAAATGCCTAAGAAAGGAATGGTGCACTTTCGTGAGAGCCAAATGCACCTCGTGATAGTTCCCGGAAAAGACGCTGTCATAGGCGGCGCCCATGACTTTGCGCAGATCGGCCAGCGCCCGCCGCAGGTTCTGGCGGCCATGGTCGGAGCAGGAACAGTCCCAGAGGGCGCATGTCAGTTAACCGCCGATCGGCCCATTCGATCCTCGGAACCCACGAACTCGGCTGCAACCGGTCAGCGGCAGTGTTAATCGGTTGTGGAGCCGCGAAAACGTCGCGATGTCGAACGACTTAGCCCCATCAAAATAGCAGCTTCATTCTGCCCGGCAAAGGGCGA
>CAXTJY010000620.1:0-782 GCA_964244395.1 uncultured Rhodovarius sp. | reverse complement strand
GTATTTAGCCCGCCCGGTTGCCTGAGACTATCGACAGCGCAGCAATGAAACGGTCGAAATCAGCTTCGGTTAAATACGGCGCCGGCGAAATGCGGATGGTGTTGCCACGGGCGACGCCGCCGCGACGCACCGTCATGACCTTGTGCTGATCACGTAACGCCGCGACGACAGCATTGGTGTCGGCAGTTGAGCGCTTGCCGGTCAGCGCGAACGAGGTGATGCCGGCGACCATCAACGGATCGTCCGGCGTTTGGATTTCGACGCCCTTCAGTTCGCGCGCCTTGGCGACCCAATAGTTGCGCAGATGCCGGTAGCGCGCCTCCTTGGCCTGCGGGCCGATCTCCTGATGCAGCGCAAGTGCGGCGGGCACGGCGAGTTGCGCAGCGAAATTCAGCGTGCCGGTGTGAAGGCGCGAGCGGATGTCGTCAGCCTTGAAATCCTCGTCGGCCATATAGGGGTCAATGTCGGCGAGGCGGTCCCTGGCAATGTAGATCATGCCAACGCCGAGCGGCGCGCCGATCCATTTGTGCAGGTTGAAACCGATGAAATCGACGCCGAGATCCTTTGCCTGGAAATCGACCTGGCCCCAGCTATGGGCGGCATCGAGGATAACGTCGGCCCCACGCGCCTTCGCCATGGCGGCGATCTCCTTCACCGGCATCATCAGTCCGGTGCGGTGGCTGATATGGGTGAGCAGCAGGAGCTTCGTCTTAGGATTGGCCTTCAGCGCCGCATCATAGGCATCGAGAACGGCCTGCCGTGTCGCCGGCTCGGGGATGTCG
>CAXTJY010000619.1:1473-2699 GCA_964244395.1 uncultured Rhodovarius sp. | reverse complement strand
ACCCGGCCGGGGAATTCGCACGCCAGCGCCGCGGTGATGGCCAGCGCCGGGCTTTCGCGCAGGTCGCCCACATCCGGCTTGAACGCCAGGCCGAAGCAGGTGATCGGCGCGTCGGGCCATTCCATCGCCGCCCCGGCCACCCGCGCCCGCACCCATTCCGCCTTGCGGTCGTTCACCTCGCGCGCGGTTCGGATCAGCCTGGACTCCGCCGGCGCTGAATCGACGATGAACCAGGGATCGACCGCGATGCAATGCCCGCCCACCCCCGGGCCAGGCCGGAGGATGTTGACCCGCGGGTGCCGGTTGGCCAGGGCGATCACCTCCGCCACCCCGATGCCGTGCCGGTGCGCCACCATCGAGATTTCGTTGGCGAAGGCGATGTTCACGTCGCGGAAGCTGTTCTCGGCCAGCTTCACCAACTCCGCGGTGCCGGCCGCGGTACGCAGGATGGCGCCGCGCACGAAGCCTTCATAGATCGCGGCCGCGCGCTCGGCGCAGGCCGGCGTCAGCCCACCGACGCAGCGGTCGTTCTGCACCAGCTCACCCAGGATGCGGCCTGGCAGCACCCGCTCCGGGCAATACGCCACTGCCACCTCTCCCGGGATGCGCAGGTCGGGGCGCAGCCCGGTCAACAGCGCCGCCATCCGCGCCGTGGTGCCGACGGGGCAGGTGCTCTCCAGGATCACCACGTTACCCGGCGCCAGCAGCGGCGCGATGGCGCGCATCGCCGCCTCGACATGGTCCAGCATTGGCCGGCGCTCAGCGGTCAGCGGCGTCGGCACGGCGATCAGGAAGGCGTCGGACGCGACCGGCGTGGCGTGGGCGCTCAAGCCACCACCGTCCACCACCTGCCGGACCAGCCCGGCCAGGTCGGGTTCGGAGATGTGGATGTGCCCCGCACCGACTGTGGCGACCACGATGGGGTCGGTATCGACGCCGTGCACGCGCATGCCGCGGCTGGCCATCAGCGCCGCCGTCGGCAGCCCGATATAGCCCAGCCCCAGGATGCAGATGGTCGTCACCGGGTGCATGATGCACCGGAAGCGGAAGGCAGGGCGATGGAGGAACGCGATTTCATGGCCCGCGCCATCGCGCTGAGCTTCGAAGGCATCGCCGCCGGCGGCGGGCCGTTCGGCGCCGTGCTGGCGCGCGACGGCCGGATCATCGGCGAGGGGCGCAACAACGTGGTGCCGGGCCGCGACCCAACGCTGCATGCCGAGGTAGTC
>CAXTJY010000619.1:0-1463 GCA_964244395.1 uncultured Rhodovarius sp. | reverse complement strand
GCCACGAGCTGACGGGCGCCGTGCTGTACACCAGCTGCGAGCCCTGCCCGATGTGCCTTGGCGCTGCCTGGTGGGCCCGTTGCGCGGCGGTGGTGTACGGCAATGGCCGGGCCGAGGCGGCGAAGATCGGCTTCGACGATGCGGCGATCTATGAGGAGGTCGCGCGGCCTGTCGAAGCGCGGATATTGCCGCTGCGGCGGCTGATGGCCTCAGAGGCGTGGGCGGCGTTCGAGGCCTGGGTGGCGAAGCCGGATAAGCGGCCCTATTGAGGCCGCCAGGCCCGGTGATAAGGGTGCCCCTCGCGAATGCACTGGGCGCGGAACAGCTGCTCGGCCAGCAGCCCCCGCACAAGGAAATGCGGCCAGGTCAGCGGCCCCAGCGAGAGGCGGTGCTCGGCGCGGTCCAACACCGGTTCATCCAGCCCTTCGGCACCGCCAATGGCGAAGGCAATGGGGCGCGCTGCCTCCATCCATCGCATGGTCAGCGCCGCCAGCGCTTCGCTGGTCGGCGCGCCGCCGCCCAGATCGAGCGCCACCAGCAGTGCCGCGACCGGCAGCGCCGCCAGGATGGCCGCACCCTCGCGCCTGCGAATCTCCGCCGCGCTGCCGCGTGCCTCGGAAAATTCCACCACCTCCAGCGGTGGCCGCAGCCGGGCGTTGTGCTGCGCGAAGAGCGCCGCCTCCGGCCCCGGTTTCAGCCGGCCCACGGCCAGCAGCCGCGCCTTCACCCCGGCTCGTAGCCCGAGCCGCTGTCGGCCTTTGGGCTATCCTCGCCCCACATCTTCTCCAGCCGGAAGGTCTCGCGCGCCTCCGGCTTGAACAGGTGAATGACCAGGTCGCCGCAATCGATCAGCACCCAATCCGGGCTGGCCTCGATGGCGTTGCGCTTCAGGCGCAGGCCTTCCTTGGCCAGCGCCTCCTCCAGATGCGTCGCCATGGCGCTGATCTGGCGGTCGGCCAGGCCAGTGGCGATGATGATGCGGTCGGTGAAGGAGGCGCGGCCGGTCACGTCCAGCACCTTCACATCCTCGGCCTTGTCGTCTTCCAGGCTTTTCCGGGCGGCGTTGACCAGCAGCTCCAGCCGGTCCGGCGCCATCGGCGCGGGGCGCTTCCTGGCGCGCGGGCGCTTGGGCTCAGCGGCGGCCAGGGCCTCCGCTTCCGAGCTCGCCTTCGGCGCGGGCCGGGTGCGCGGCTTGACCTGGACGTTGCCGGCACCCAGGGCGGTGCGCGCCTTCGGCTTGGCGTCCGCCGACGAGCGGCCCCGGGTGGCGCGGGACATGCTGTCGCCGGCACGGGCCACCAGGCGGGCACCGGCGCGGGCGGCCCCTGCCACGGCGCCAGCCCCGGCCAGCGCGGCACCCAGGATGGTCTTGGCGACGTGTACGCCGGCGTTGTCCTTCGCGGCGGAGCGCCGCGGGGCGTCCGAAGCCTTGGGTGTGCTGCCCGCGGTGGGCGCGACCGCCG
>CAXTJY010000618.1:1713-2706 GCA_964244395.1 uncultured Rhodovarius sp. | reverse complement strand
CGGGCCGACGACCCCCGACGCCGACCGCATCCTGGAGCAGCGGGACGACATCACCGTCATCCCGGACATCCTGTGCAACGCGGGCGGCGTGGTCGTCAGCTACTTCGAGTGGGTGCAGGACCTGCAGCAGTTCTTCTGGGAGGAGGACGAGGTGAACACGAAGCTGCGCCAGGTGCTGGACAAGGCGTTCGACCGGACGTTCGCGCGCGTGGAGAAGGACGGCGTCAGCGAGCGGACGGCGGCGATGGCGATCGGGGTGGAGCGGGTGCGGGATGCGAAGGCCATGCGGGGGCTGTTCCCGTAATCTTCCATGGCATTGCTGCTCTAAAACGGAATTGGGAGTTCAATGTAACAACCTAATGTTCTTAACTCAGTTCCCAATATATTCGGCACACCACCTGTAAATGTCCGACGCGTCGTTGTGAATTGGGTTCTGGCATGAGGAAGAGGCCTTCCTCTATGCCGCCTCAAGCCTCAATCATCCCCTCATTTCGCCGGTGCAAACAATCCATTGAATTCGCTGGCTTGTGAGACGGCCTTGGCGAAGGCCTCGATAAGCGGCGCCAGCCTATGCTCAGGCATGTTGGGGATCAGTTCGTAGAGCATGCAGCCCTGGCGGAACAGCGAGTGGCTGCGGGTCTTTGATGTGTTCGACTTGAGTTGGCGGTCCATGCCGAGACTTTCGCCTGTGGCGCCGAGCAGGGTCAGCAACGCGTCGAGCCGCGGTATCCATCCGGTGAAAGCCGCAGCTAATCTTGGACGCGCCGGAGCGCCGGGATCATTTGGTCTTCTTCGCGATCCTTGTGCGTGCCAAGTTGCGTCGGTTTGCGATACGGCCAAGGGCGATCTTGAGGGGGAACTCGTCGATTCCCTTGAGGTCCCAGTCTTCCAGGTATTCGGCAACTTCGGAATGATCTGGGTGCTCGGGGTCCGCGAGGGCTTCGAGGTAGTAGCCGGAGATGCCGCCGCAGTCCTCGGGCGGGCAGTCCCATT
>CAXTJY010000618.1:1337-1703 GCA_964244395.1 uncultured Rhodovarius sp. | reverse complement strand
GGGTCGTGGGGCTAGGCGCATCTGGAGTTCTTGCGCCGCCATCTGCCCTACGAGAACGGCGTGCCCGGCGGCCGGTGGCTGACCATCCTGATGAACCGCATCAATCCGGCCTTGTTCTCCGCCGTCTTCACGGCCTGGGTTCGCGGCACCTGGCCCGACCGGCCCGACTTCGTGGCGATCGACGGCAAGACATCGCGCCGGAGCCACGATCGCGCCACCGGAGAAGAGGCCATCCACTTGGTTTCGGCCTTCGCCACCACCTCCCGCCTCGTGTTGGGGCAGGAGGCCGTGCCCAGCAAAGCCAATGAGTTGACCGCGATCCCGATCCTGCTGGCCCGGCTCGCCGAGCAGGGCCGCGTGGCGCAC
>CAXTJY010000618.1:0-1327 GCA_964244395.1 uncultured Rhodovarius sp. | reverse complement strand
GAGGTCGAGGCCTGCTTCGATACCGCCGCACAGGGCTCGATCAGCACCCACACCTCGCACGACAAGGGCCATGGCCGCATCGAACAGCGCACCGTCAGCGTCGTGCGAGAGGTCGATTGGCTGTCCGGTGAGCGTCGCTTCCCGGGCGAAATGGATGGCGAGGGTGCATCCGCGTCATGCTGCATGGTCATTTCAGCGCATCCTGGCGTCATGCCGTGGGCCGCACCGGTGACAGGCATGGCCTGCACCGACGCCCCGCCCAGGAAGGCGACGGCGACCAGTATTGAGACCAGGCAGCGGAATGGGCGGCGCCACATCATGGCCAGATCGTCCGCCATGGCGCGAAACGCAATGCTTCCGCCCTCACCCGATAGCCGCTTGGCCGCCCGCGCGGCGAAGGGCGTCGACCCCGAGGCTCCGTCCCGCCCGATGCACGGCGAACTGGCCCTGCACGATGGCGATGAAGATGTATTCCCAAGGCCATTCCGCGGGGTGTCGATAGAGGCCGATCCATAGACCCAGCGCATACAGCACGCCCAGCATCGCCACCGGGCGTACCGCAATGCCCAGCATGAAGCTCACGGCCAGACCCAACTCGACCGCGAGCACCAGGGGATCGAAGACCGCCATGTTGGGCAGGATCAGATCGCGCACAAGCCGGCCGTAGAACGGGTAGGCCGCGTTCTCCGCCATCTGCCCGGTCCAGTATTGCAGCCCGCCCGAGACGGGCAGCGGAAGCTTCCAGATCGCGCCCTGGAACCACATGCTGCCCATCAGCGCGCGGAACAGCCACGTCCAGAGACAGGCGGCCGTCCGCTGCGCCGGGTCACGCCGCCAAACGGTGACCGCGACCAGCACGCTACCGACCAGCAACGCCGCGAACAGCGCAACCAGAACGGTGCCGAGCGCGCCCAGCGACCCATGGTCGGGCGTGCGGCCGAGCAGGAAGGCGAGGGCATCGCTGAACGGATCGGTCTTCATGCGGCTGGCGCCTGGTTGAAGACTTGCGCCGCCGCCTCGATCACGCGCAGCGCCGTGATGGAGCCGCCGGCCTCGCCCTTCTCGAAGTCCTCGCCCTCGTGCTGGCCCATGGTGTTCGTGACGTGGGCGAGGCAGACGATCGGGACCGATCTGGCTGTGGCGAGGGCATACAGCGCGGCCGCCTCCATCTCCACGGCGAGCACGCCCAAGCCCCGCGCCTGCTCGATCGCCGCTTCGGTTTCCCGGTACGGAGCATCGGTCGTCCAGGTGGCGCCGCGGTGGAGCGCGACACCGCCTGAAGGCGCGAACGACTGGCGCAGCGCCGCTTCGACGCTGTCGATCAGCC
>CAXTJY010000617.1:0-2709 GCA_964244395.1 uncultured Rhodovarius sp. | reverse complement strand
CGCCTAGCTGCTCGGCTGCGACGCCCGGCCGCCGGGTGCATCGCCTTCGCTCGCGATGGTGGCGCCTGCCCCGTCGCCCATGGCCATGCCAAGCAGCCCGGCGGGCCGCGCCACCGCCTCGGTGGTCGGCGCGCCCGTGCCCACCGCCACCCCAGCGTCGCAACGCTTCGCCAACCGGGCGTAGAACGGCTTCGTCCCGGTCGCCGAACAGCCGGTCTCCACCATTTCGCTCGCCGCCGACACCGGATCGAGGCGACGCTGGAGCAGCTCAAGTCCGGCGGCGGCACGGCGGGTGCCAGCGGCATCGAGGCCGCCTATCAGCTCGCCAGCCGCAACTTCAGCCGCGGTGCGGGTGAATCGCGTTGTCCTGGCCACCGATGGTGCCTTCTACCTCGGCATCAGCGAGCCCCGCGCGCTGGAAGCGCTCATCAAGTCGCATCGCGATCGGGGCATCTACCTCACCGCCATCGGCGTCGGCCTGGACACCGCCCAGGCAGCGCGCGGCGAAGACGCGGATGGCCGGCGGGCGGAATTCGTCGCCCTGGCGCGGCTGGCGGCTAGCCTGTCGGCGGCCAGGTAGCCGGGGGCGGGCCCGGCGGCGCTTCTCATGATGGTGGCTGGCCAGACCTTCCGCGCCAGGACCGGTGGCCGCCACCGAGAGGCTTTTCAACAGGATGTTCCGGGGCTCACGCGTGACAACGTCCCATCCCCCAGCGCATGCTGCTTCGGTGGGGAGGCTTGCCATGCGCTCATCGATTTCGGCCGTGCTGTCGCTGCTGCTGGCCGCTTGCGTGCCGGCCGAACCGACCGCCACCGCCAGCGCCCCCGTCGCCGCGGCCGGCCCGCCCGGCGCCACCGCCTTCCGCCAGGTCAGCGAACAGCCCCTCAGCGCCGTGCCCGTCACCGCCGACACCGCCTCCTGGGGCATCGCCCGGCGCCAGATCCGTGCCGGCCAGGCCCCGGCGCGCGAGGCCGTGCGACCAGAGGAGTTCCTGCAAGCCTTCGGCTTCAGCTACCCCGACGCCCTGAACCGCCCCTTCGTCTCGATGGTGCCGGCGCCGTGGGATGCCACCCGCCGCCTGCTGCAGATCGGCATCCGCACGCCGGACGGGCCGCGCGACCGCCCACCGCTCAACCTCACCTTCCTGGTTGATACCTCCGCCTCGATGGCGCCGTCGGACCGGTTGCCGGTGATCCAGGGCGCCATCCGCGGCCTGCTGCCCAGCCTGACCGAGCGCGACCGCATCTCCATCCTGACCTATGGCTCCGGCAGCCGCACCCTGCTGGATTCGATGCGCGGCGACCGGCGCCTGTTCATCGAGACGGCGCTGGACGATCTGCGCCCCGGCGGCAACCAACCGGGCGCCGACGCCATCACCGCCGCCTACGCGCTGGCGGCGAAGAACCTCGGCCCTGGTGCCATCAATCGGGTGATCCTGGCCACTGACGGCGATCTGCAACTGGGGCCACCGGCGGCTGCGCTGGAAGGCCTGATCCGCGCCCAACGCGACCGCGGCATCCAGTTCACCAGCCTGGGCGTCGGCCTGGACAACGTGACCGACAACCGCATCCGCGCCCTCACCCGCGCCGGCAACGGCCGCCACGCCCACGCCGCCGGAGAGGCGGACGCCCTGCGCTTCCTGCAGGAGGAGTTCCGCATCAACCTCACCCCGGTGGCCACCGAGGTCTCGGTCGAGGTGGAGTTCAACGGGCTGCGGTTGAGCGCCTGGCGGCTCATCGGCACCGAGGGCGGCGGCGGCGAGCCGCCCCGCGTGGCGCTCGGCACCGGCCGCACCTTCACTGCCATCTACGAACTCGGCTCGACCGACAATTTCAACACGGCGCTCGACCCACGCGCCTATGGCCGCGACAACCCCTCCGCCCCCGGCGAGCCCGACGGCACCCAATACGCCACCCTGCGCATCCGCTACCGGCCGCCCGGCGGCGGCGAGGAACAGATGATCCAGCGCCGTGTGAGCGAGCGCGACGCCGCACGCAGCTTCGCCGCCGCTCCTGCCGATGCGCGCTTCGGCGCCGCGGTGGCCGGCTTCGCGCTACGGCTACGCCGCGCCGAGGGTGTGAATTGGCCGATGGCAGAGATCGCCAATGCGGCGCAGGCGGCAGTCGGCGACAACCCCGGCGGTCAGCGGCCGGATTTTGTGGCAGTCGTGCGCGCGGCGGCGGCGCTCCCGGCTTTTCGCTGAAGGCCCGGGCCGCAGTGGCGCGCGGAGGTTGCCGCTGACGGCCTTTCAATGGACGGACCGGTCGTTGAGCGGGCCCGAGGCGGGAGGTGCGCCGCGGGAGCCGTCACGCCGTGAGGTACCGCTCCGTCAGATGCGCCGTGAAATCTGCCGGGTCCAACGGCTTGCCGGTCGCATGCCGCAGCAAATCCTGGAAGCCCAGCCGGCTGCCCTGGCCATGCACATTCTCCCGCAGCCAGTCCAGCAGCGGCGCCGCGTCGCCCTGGGCCAAGGCATCGTCCAGCCCCGGCGTCGCGGCCCGCGCCGCGCGCATCAACTGCGCTGCCGCCATCGCGCCCAACGTGTAGCTGGGGAAGTAGCCGAAGGCGCCGTCATGCCAGTGGATGTCCTGCAGGCACCCCTGCGCATCATCCGGCGGGGCGATGCCGAGCAGCGCGCGCAGGCCCTCGGCCCAGGCGCCGGGCAGCTCGGCCACGGCCGGCGTGTGCCAGCCGCGCCAGACGAGCAC
>CAXTJY010000616.1:0-2718 GCA_964244395.1 uncultured Rhodovarius sp. | reverse complement strand
CGGCGTGCCGCCGCAGTATCGTGCCCCACCGTGCCCCAGCTTCTTCATGTGCGATGCGCCGCTGGACAGCCGGCAGGGGGCGGAGGCAGCCCGGTTCGACCCGGCGGCGGCGCGGGCGGCGCTGGCGGCGACCAGCTATCGCGGCCAGCCCATCGCCTTCCTGACCACCAATGGCGGCATCAGCCAGACGGCGCAGCAGGTGATGACGCAATCCATGCAGCAGGCCGGCTTCCGGGTGGAAGAGCAGGTGATGGACTGGGGCACGCTGCTGGCCCGGCGTGCCCGGCGCGAGGGTTGGAACATGTTCAGCGTGTACGCCAACGGCACGGACATGATCTCGCCGTTGACGCATTTCTACGTCTCCAACACCTGCTCCGACTATCCGGGCTGGGACTGCGATCCGGGCCTGCGGTCGCTGATCGACGCCTTCGCGCTGGCGCCGGACGGAGCGGCGCGGCGGGAACTGGCCGGGCGAATCCAGGCGGCGGCGGTGGCACATACGCCCAGCGTGATGTGGGGGCAATTCACCATTCCGGCCGGCTACCGGACGCGGCTGCGGAACATGCCGCAGGCAGCCTATCCGATGTTTTGGGAGGTGGAGGTTTGACCCCACCCGATGGCTTTGCCCCGGCGGGCAGCGATGCGGCGCTCCGCGCCCGCGCCGCCCGTGTCGTGCCCGCAGGGATGTGGGGCCACCTCGATGCCCGCCGCCTGCCCGCCGGCTACCCACAATTCTTCAGCCGGGCCGAAGGCGGCCACATCTGGGACGCGGATGGGAGGCGTTATGTCGATCTGATGTGTAGCTGGGGGCCCATCGTGCTGGGGCATCACGACCCGGTGGTGGATGCGGCGGCGGCGCGGCAGGCCGCGCTGGGCGATTGCCTGAACGGCCCGGCACCAGTGATGGTGGAGCTGTGCGAGGCGCTGGTGGAGCGGGTGGCACATGCCGACTGGGCGATGCTGCAGAAGAACGGTTCAGACGCGACGACGGCCTGCGTCACCATCGCCCGCGCCGCCACCGGTCGGAACACGATGCTGATCGCGCGCGGCAGCTATCACGGCGCCTTGCCCTGGTGCACGCCGGTACCGGCCGGCACGACGGAGGCGGATCGGGCGAACCAGCTGCGCTTCGACTACAATGACGTGGCCAGCCTGGAAGCCGCGGTGGCTGCCGCAGGCACCGACCTTGCCGCCGTCATCGTCACCGGCTTCCGGCACGACAATGTGGTGGACCAGGAAATGCCCTCCCTGGCCTTCGCCCAGGCAGCGCGGCGGCTATGCGACAGGGCGGGGGCCGCTCTGATCATCGACGATGTCCGCGCCGGCTTCCGGCTGCATCGCGGTTGTTCGTGGGAGCGCTTGGGGGTGGACCCGGACCTGTCGGCCTGGAGCAAGGCGATCGCCAACGGCCACCCGCTGGCCGCCGTGCTGGGGCGCGACAGCTTGCGCAACGCGGCGGCCGAGGTCTTCGTCACCGGCAGCTTTTGGTGCGGCGCGGTGCCGATGGCAGCGGCGGTGGCGACGCTGGCGGAGATGGACCGCATCGATTTGCCGGTGCGGCTGGAGGCGCTCGGCAGCTATCTGCGCCAGGGCATGGCGCAGCTGGCGCAGCGGCATGGGGTGGGGCTGCGGCAGTCGGGCCCGGTGGCGATGCCGCTGTGGCTGTTCGACGATGATGCGGACTTTGCGAAGGGGAGCGCATTCTGCGCGGCGGCGCTCGCGGAAGGCGCCTATCTTCACCCCCGGCACAACATGTTCCTCAGCGCGGCGCATACGCAGGCGGACATGGACGCGATACTCTCGGCAGCGGAGGCGGGATTCGGCGTGCTCAGCGCCGCCTGAACAGCCGCGTGATCCAGCCGAACAGGCTGCCGCGTCCCATGATCTTCTGATGCGCCACATGCGGCCGGCGCGCCGGCGGCGGCAGCGCGCTGGACACCGTGTGCCGCCGCGCATCCCCCGCATCCACCAGGCGGGTCTCCAACGCCAGCACTTGCCGCACCGCCTCCGGCGGCTCCTGCGCCAGCATCGCCTCGATCGCGTCCGCCGCGCCGTCCCACGCCTCGGCGCGGCGCAGCGCGTCCACCACGCGGACCTGCTGCTCCTGGTCCAGACCAGGGCCTGAGCGCCACAGGGCCACCGCCTCCAGCCGCCACAGCCTGGCAAGGTCCTGCCGATTCAAATCATCCGCCGTCCAGGCTGCCTGCAACATGGCCTCGGCGGCCTCATGCATGGCGCCGGTCTCCTCCAGCACATGTGCCCAGGCGAGGAAGCGGCGGCACAGCGGTGGGTGGGCGGCCTCATTCACCAGGCTGCGGAACGGGGCGGCCGCGACCACGCGCGCGGCCGAGGGGCGGGCCTGACGAATATCGGGCGCCGCGTAGCCGCAGCGCGGGCATTGCTGCAGCCACTGCCCGATCGTGGAGCGCAGCGGCTCGCCCGGCCGCAGGTCCAGGTCCGGTGCCTGCTCCGGCGCGCCGGCGCGAAAGGTGAGCTGCCGACTCTCGGCCTGGCAGACGGCACACGCCACCTCGCCGGGGGCCGATTTCTGGGCGGTGCTGCGCGGTTGTGGGGCGGGAAGTGCCATGTCGATGACAAAGTTAGGGCGGGATGCGCGAAAGCCAAAGGGGGATGTTGAATTGCCGGCCCGGGCATTGGATAAAACCCCATGCCCCGCGGCGACCTCTTTCCGGATATCGCGCCCTTCGAGACAGGCTT
>CAXTJY010000615.1:0-2723 GCA_964244395.1 uncultured Rhodovarius sp. | reverse complement strand
TGCCGATCGTCGTCACCGGGCTGGGCGAGCAGGAGCTCGGCCGCGACGGCACCGAAGGCGCGATGAAGCGCGCGTGGAAGACGCTCGATCCCGATCTGCCCGCGGTGGTCGTCACCGGCTCGATCGCCGAGATGATCGGCGGCGGCGTGACGCCCGAGGGCAGCAACCTGCAGCGCTTCATCCCCCGCACCATCGACGAGGACCAGTGGCAGTGCGCGGACCGCGCCATCAACTGGCTGTGGAGCGAGTTCGGCGCCAAGCGCGGCAAGGTGAAGCCACGCGTGCGGAAAGAGGGTGAGACGCCGCGCGTCAACATCATCGGGCCGATTTACGGCACCTTCAACATGCCGTCGGATGTGGCGGAAATCCGCCGTCTCGTCGAAGGCATCGGCGCCGAGATCAACCTGGTCTTCCCGCTCGGCAGCCACGTCGAGGACGTGATCAAGCTGCCGAACGCGGATGTGAACATCTGCATGTATCGCGAGTTCGGTCAGTTGCTGTGCGAGGCGCTGGACCGGCCCTGGCTGCGCGCCCCCATCGGCATGTTCGCCACCACCAATTTCCTGCGCAAGCTGGGCGAGCTGACCGGGCTGGACCCCGAGCCGTTCATCGAGCGGGAGAAGCACACCACGCTGAAGCCGATGTGGGATTTGTGGCGCTCCGTCACCCAGGATTTCTACGGCAGCGCGTCGGTCGGCATCGTCGCCACCGGGACCTACGCCCGCGGTATGGAGCGGTTCTTCAGTGAAGAGATGGGCATTCCCGTCAACTTCGCGATATCCCGCGAGCCGGGCGTGAAGCCCGACAACCAGGCGGTGCGCGAACTGATCCGCACCAAGGCACCGTTGGTCCTCTACGGCAGCTTCAACGAGCGGATGTACGCGGCGGAGACCGGCGCGCGCTGCGCCTTCATCCAATGCTCTTTTCCCGGCGCCATCATCCGCCGGCACACCGGCACGCCCTTCATGGGCTACGCCGGCGCCACCTACCTGATCCAGGAATACTGCAACGCGCTGTTCGACGCGCTGTTCCACATCCTGCCGCTGAGTACGCAGATGGACAGCATCGCGGCCACGCCCGTGCCGATGCCCTATCGCTGGGACGAGGAGGCGCTGGCGCTGCTCGACAGCCAGGTGTCCGACCAGCCCTTCCTGCTGCGCATTTCGGCCGCCAAGCGGCTGCGCGAGCAAGTGGAAAACGCCGCGCGCGAGGCCGGCGAGACCCACGTCACCCATGAGCGCGCGCAAGCCGCCCTGCATCTTGAGACGGCGCGATGAGCCCTCTCCACACACCTTCCAGGGCGAGCTTCGTCCCGGTGGTCCCAGCAGCGCGGGATGCGCGCTGCATCACTCGGAGGTTTGAATATGGCTAGTGGAATCACCGAGAACGAAGCCCGAGAAATCCATCGCCTGGTCGTCCAGGGTTGGGTCTTCGCGGTCTTCGCCTCGATGGGTGCGCACGTCCTCGTTTGGCTGTGGCGCCCGCTCATCTACGGCAATCAGGTGTCGCCGCCCGATTGGCGCATGTTCCAGTAACACCCCACCCAAGAAGGAACTGATAAATGCATAAAATGTGGATGGTGGTGAACCCGCTGCGTGTCGGCGTTGCCGGCGCGATCGGCGTCATTGCCGTGGCCTTCGTGATCCATTTCGCGGTGCTCAGCTCGCCCCGCTACTGCGATCACCTGGGCTGGTGCGCAGCTACGACGACCACGGCGAACACGGCGCTCCCGCGCCGCTGATCGCGGCTCGGTCGGTGGCGGTTCCAGGCCAGGGCGTGATCGTCCTGGTTTCCCGCCACCGACCCGAGAACCGGTCGGGCCTGATCCGCGGCGGCAGCTTGCCGGAACGGTGAATCGGTCCCGCAAATCCAACGGAGGCATCAACGCCCCCGTCGGCACCGTCAACGCAGAAGGGGGCTCGGGCCCATGGCTATCCTCAATTTCGAGAAGAAGTACCGGGTCCGCGGCGGAACCCTGATTGGCGGCAACCTGTTCGATTTCTGGATCGGCCCGTTCTACGTCGGCCTGTTCGGGGTCGCGACCATCTTCTTCACCATCCTGGGTGTCCTGCTGATCGGCGTGGCCGCGGCGGGTGGTCCTACCTTCAACGTCTGGCGCATCAACATCGCGCCGCCCGACCTGGATTATGGGCTGCGCCTCGCGCCCATGAAGCTCGGCGGCTATTGGCAGGCCATCACCGTCTGCGCCCTCGGCGCCTTCGTGAGCTGGGCGCTGCGCCAGGCGGAGATCGCGCGGAAGCTGGGCATGGGGATGCACATCCCGGTCGCCTACAGCTTCGCCATCTTCGCATTCTTCTCGCTGAACGTGATCCGCCCCGTGCTGATGGGCGCCTGGGGGCACGGCTTCCCCTACGGCATCTTCTCGCACCTCGATTGGGTCTCCAACGTCGGCTACCAATACCTGCATTTCCATTACAACCCAGCGCACATGATCGCGGTGTCCCTGTTCTTCACCACCACCCTGGCGCTGTCGCTGCATGCCTCGCTGGTGTTGGCCGCGATCAACCCCGGCAAGGGGCGGGAGGTGAAGGGCGCGGAGCATGAGAACAGCTTTTACCGCGACTTTATCGGCTATTCGATCGGCACGCTGGGCATCCACCGGCTGGGCCTGTTCCTGGCGCTGAGCGCCGGCTTCTGGAGCGCGGTGTGCATCATCATCTCCGGGCCGTTGTGGACACGTGGCTGGCCCGAATGGTGGACGT
>CAXTJY010000614.1:0-2724 GCA_964244395.1 uncultured Rhodovarius sp. | reverse complement strand
CTACGGCCCTTCCCTGCCGCAGATGCTGGGCACGCAGGAAAAGCCGCGCGTCACCGGCAGCCGCATCCACCCCATCCAGCGCTGGGGGCTGAAGGCGATGAGTATCGGCTTCCTGGTCGAGCAGGAGACGCCGATGGTGTGGCGCGGCCCCATGGTGATGGGCGCGCTGGAACAGATGATGGGCCAGGTGGAATGGGGGGCGCTGGACATCCTGGTGGTCGACATGCCGCCGGGCACCGGCGATGCGCAGCTCACCATGAGCCAGCGGGTTCCCCTGGCCGGCGCCGTCATCGTCAGCACGCCGCAGGATGTGGCGCTGATCGACGCACGGCGAGGGGTGCGGATGTTCGAGAAGGTGGGCGTGCCGGTGCTCGGCCTGATCGAGAACATGTCCTTCTACTGCTGCCCGAATTGCGGCCATCGGGCCGACATCTTCGGCCATGGCGGCGCGGAGGCCGAGGCGGCGCGGCTGGGCTGCGAGTTCCTGGGCGCGCTTCCGCTGAAGCTGGCGATCCGCGAACTGGCCGATGCCGGCACACCCATTGTGGCGGCGCGGCCCGAGAGCGAGGAGGCGGGGACCTACCGGGCCATCGCCGCCCGGGTCTGGGCGAAGCTGGTGGCGGAGGCGGCGCCGGCCGGCCCGTCGATCAGCTTTGCCTGACGAGGGAGCCAATGGAGGGACCCGGCGGCAAGGCCCTCGAACCGCGTAGCCTTACGGTTTGATGAAACGCCGCACTCCCTCTTGCGGAGCGACCGGCTGCATGGGAAGCCTTGAGGCCTATGCGGCGGTGCGAAGTGCCCCGATGGGCGCGCGACCCGCGGAAGCGGAAGGAGCAGCGCTTTGCCTGACGGCGGAACGGTCACTCTCGCAAGCGTGCAAGGCTCCGGCGGCTTTCCGGCGCTGGTGCTGAATGCCGACTTCCGCCCGCTCTCCTATTTCCCGCTGTCGCTGTGGTCCTGGCAGGATGCGGTGAAGGCGGTGTTCCTCGACCGTGTCTCCGTGCTGAACGAGTACGACGTGGAGGTGCATTCGCCGAGCCACGCCATGCGGCTGCCCAGCGTGATCGCGCTGCGCGAATACATCCCCTCGGCGCGGCGCCCGGCCTTCACCCGATTCAACGTGTTCCTGCGCGACAAGTTCGAGTGCCAGTATTGCGGCGACGACTTCCCGGCGCAGGACCTCACCTTCGACCACGTGATCCCGCGCAGCCGGGGTGGGCGGACGAGCTGGGACAACGTCGTCGCCGCCTGCGGCCCGTGCAATTTGCGCAAGGGCAGCAAGCTGCCGCGCGAATGCCACATGCTGCCCCGGCGGGAACCGCGGCCGCCGACGAGCTGGGAATTGCAGGATCACGGAAGGGCATTCCCGCCCAACCACCTGCATGAGAGCTGGCGCGATTATCTGTATTGGGACACCGAGCTGGAGCAGGGCTGAGCCAAAGTCCTTCTCTCGCCCGCGCTGAGCCCGTTCCGCGCCCGCAATTCCATACTCCCTGGCCAGCAACACCTGAACATATGTGCCGATTGACGGCAAAGGCCTGGCCGCGCCTTCTCCCCACGCGCTGGAAGTGCTTGATTTCACATCGATGTTTCCAGAGCTGTAGAGATGAACAGCCATGCGGATATCCGCCTGGCGCAGGGGGCGCGCATGGAATTCCGCAGTATCGACGGCTCTGCCAACAACCTGGCCGACACCACGCTGAACGCGACCGGGGCGGTGTTTGACCGAACCGGGGCGGCGCGTTTCCTGGACGGCGTGCACCTGATGGTCGGCGGCCCCAACCCGCGCAGCATCAGCAACCTGGTTTCCGGCGAGGGAGATGCCGCGGTGCCGAACACCCAGGGCCTGTCCGGCATGATGTATGCCTGGGGCCAGCTCATCGATCACGACCTGACCCGCACCCCGACCGGCGGCGCCTACATCAGCGTCGTCGTCCCGCTCGGTGACGTCGAGCTGGGCGCCGGCACGTCCATCCTGGTCAGCCGCGCCCTTGTGGCGCCCGGCACCGGCGTCACGACGCCGGCGAGCGCCATCAACCGCAGCACCTCCTGGCTCGACGGCTCGGTGGTGTATGGCTCTGATGCGGTCACGGCGGCGGCGCTGCGCGGCCCCGGCGGCAAGCTGCTGGTCTCCGCCGGCGACAATCTGCCGGTGGTGCAGGGCCAGTTCCTGGCCGGCGACCCGCGGGCACAGGAAAACCCGTCCCTCACCGCCTTGCAGACCATCTTTCTGCGCGAACACAACCTGCAGGTGGACCGGCTGGCCGCCGCCGACCCCTCGCTGAGCGCGGAGCAACTCTACCAGCAGGCTCGCGCCATCGTCGGCGCCGAGATCGCTCGCATCACCTATGCCGAGTTCCTGCCACACCTGGCCGGCGCCGGCGCCATCCCGGAATATCGCGGCTACGACGCCACGGTCGATGCGTCGCTCACGCTGGAATTCGCCGGCGCCGCCTTTCGCTGGGGCCACTCGACCGTCTCGGCCGAGACGGTGCGGCGCGACGAGGCCGGCGCGGAGGATGGCGAGGAGCTGGAGCTGCGCGACGCGTTCTTCCTGCCCGCCGTCGAATTCGTCCAGCACGGCGGTGCCGGCGGCTTCCTGCGCCACCTCGGCACCGATCGCGCCCAGGCGATGGATGGCCGCATCGTCGAGGATTTGCGCAGCTTCCTGTTCGATGCAGGCGTTGGCTCGGACCTCGCCGCCATCAACATCCAGCGCGGCCG
>CAXTJY010000613.1:0-2724 GCA_964244395.1 uncultured Rhodovarius sp. | reverse complement strand
TCCCCCCGGTCGAACATCCAGCCGCAGGTTTCCTCGATGAACCCGATGCGGCACTGCAATGGCAGGCTGGCGCGCCCCATGCACTGCTGGTGGATGCGGGAAATGAAGTCCAGCAAGCCCCGATCCAGGTTGAATGGCCAGTTCGCCTCCGCCCGCAGCCGCGGCCACAGCACCGTCAGGTAGTATTGGGACAAATTGCTGTCCGGCAGATCCCACGACCACGCCCGCATCGCCGAATCCAGCCCCAGCCGCCGCGCCAGGTTCAGCCCGCCCAGCCCCTGGATGCGCCAGGCCCGCCGAAAGGCACGGCAGACCCAGTACTGGATCGCCTGCATCCCCGGCTGTTCCTTGGCGACGAACTTCAGCATGCGCTTCCACAGATTGGCATGCGTCCAGCGGCGGAACAGCCGGGCGATGGTGGCCCAGCGGCCGTAATGCTCCGGCAGCTGGTGCCAGGGCTTGTCCATGCAGGCGGCGTGAAAGCAGGCATCAAGCGAACGGCGCGCACCCAGCACGGTGTAGCGACCCCGATCGGGGTGGACATAGTACATGAAGTGCATGACCCCCTCCCACTCCTCATCGGTCATGGGTCGCCAGGGCACGGGCTTGGTGAGGCGGGCGGTGACGCCGGGCGGCGGGCAGCGGAAGTTCCTGAAGCGGCGAAGGGTCACAGAGGCAACTCCGAAAACGCCGCTAGGATATCATTCTTCTATCGCAGAAAGCAATAAAATCCTAAAATCCTAGCCTCGTGATACCAGCCAGCGGAATTACCTTCTATCAACCCAGCTTTCATCCTCCGTCCCTCGGCGCTCTGATACATAACTCACGACGATGTGATGCAGGATGGATCGCGATGACGAGCTTTGTGACCGGTGAATACGACGACACCAACCAAAGTCTGACCGGGAACGAGACCGGGCTCATTCCGTCCGGAAGTCTCTACGTGCCATCTCAGGCCATCAGACTCTACGGCATGCTCGCGACGCACATCACCCTCGATGGCGAAATCGCCAATGACAACATACGATCCGGAACGGAGGTCATCCGAGCTGACGTCGGCGCCACCGGCACCGTGGCGATCACGGTGGGTCCCAGCGGCATTCTCGGCGGCGCGATCCGTATCGACAATGTGGGTGGGCCCCAGACAAGCGTCGAAAACGCCGGCTACATCGGCTTCACGGTCCTGGGCCCGCAGAACGACACCTACCTTATCCTCGGCGGCGGCAGCTTCAATCGGATCGATGCTGGTCCGGGGATCGACCTGCTCGACTTTCAGTCTGCGCAATACCTCGTCCAGCTCAACATCAACCTCTCAACTGGCGACGTCGGCTACCAGGCCCGCCATATCAGCGCGTTCGCCTTCGAGAACCTGAACGCCTCCTCTGGCGACGATACCGTCACCGGCACGGCCGATGCCAACGTCCTCAACGGCATGGCCGGCAACGACATCATCGACGGTGGCTCCGGCAACGACACCATTGACGGCGGGGCCGGCAATGATTCGATCGATGGCGGCGCCGGCATCGACACCGCCAGCTACGCCTCCGCCACCCAGGGCGTGTACGTCGCCCTCCTCTTGCAGGGAACCGGCCAGACCACGCAGGCCGCAGGGACCGACACCCTCGGAACATCGAGAATGTCTCCGGCAGCACCTTCAGTGACACCCTTGGTGGCGATTCCGGCGCCAACGTCCTGACAGGCGGCGCCGGCAACGACCTGCTGTTCGGTGACGCCGGCAATGACACGCTGCTGGGCGGCACCGGCAACGACACTCTCTATGGTGGCAGCGGCATTGACAGCATGGTCGGCGGCACCGGCGACGACACCTACGTCATCGACAGCCTCGGCGACGTCGTCGTCGAAAGCACCGGCGAGGGCTCCGACACTGTCTTCGTCACCATCGCCGGCTGGGCCGCAGCAGCCAATGTCGAGGCCGTGTATCTTTACGGCAGCGTGACCCTGCAGATCGGCAGCGCTTTCAACGATGTCCTGGTCTGCAACGCCAGCGGCCAGAACGGGTCGCTCGACGGCAGCGGCGGGGACGACACCCTTTGGGGCAGTGCCGGCAACGACACGCTACGCGGCGGCGCCGGCATCGACGTGCTGCGCGGACAGCTCGGCGACGACCTGCTCATCGGGGGCACCGGCAACGACCAGCTGGTCGGCGGCACCGGCAACGACATCTTCAGCATCGAGGAAGCCAACTCCGGCTACGACCAGATCTTCGACTTCGTCCACGGCAGCGACCATCTGCAGTTCAGCGCCGCCAGCGGCATCACCGGCTTCGGCCAACTCAGCGTCTATCAGCTTGGAGCCAATGTTGCCGTCATCTGGGGCGGCGAGCGCATCGATCTCTACGGGGTCACCGGCCTCTCGGCGGCGGACATCATTTTCGGCTGAGGGCCTTGTGCGCCACCCATCGTCTGGAGGCGCAGGCATCCTGTTCCTGCCAGGAGTCTGTGGTGCGGGCCTGAAATCGAGCGGCTGACGCAACCGCCGGCCGCTTTGCCCGTCATCCCACTATGCCATCCCCTGCTTTCCCAACGGCCAGACGCGCGGTGCTGGCCAGTGCTGCCCTTGCCGGCTGCTCCGGCGCCCAGCTCAGCGATGCGCTCACCCCACGCGGCGGCTACACCCTCACCACCGACATCGCCTACGGCCCGCACCCCCGCCACCGGCTCGACCTGTACGAGACCGGTAAACGCGGCCCGCTGATCCTGTTCA
>CAXTJY010000612.1:0-2726 GCA_964244395.1 uncultured Rhodovarius sp. | reverse complement strand
TTGGGCTGACCTCCAGTCCCAGCCCTCATGGTCAATCAGAAAACCCAACAAAATGGAATCTGGAGGGTTCTGTGAGGTCGCGTCGTGGGAGGACGCGGGCGCAACAGCTGCCCGGCGACCTCATTGAAGCCGGATTGAGCGAACCCCGTGGGGGAGCGGGCGGCTATGGGGATTTGGTCTTCGCCGCCGGGTTGGGGTGATGCGATCGGTCCGTGCGCAGGTCGCCACGGATCAATATTACCATCATTCGACCGTACGCGGTGTACCTTCGAGCGGAAGGTGGCTCGGCCGGTCGCCCTTCCCACCGCCGCTTTGGCTTGGTTTTTCGCCGCTGGGGATCCGCGGCGGCATGCGAGTTCCGGCCGAGGTGTGCGACACTCGGCGGAGGCGAGCCCAGGGATGGAGAGAAGACGGGTGTCATGAGCTGTCGTTCCAGAACGCGGGCTGACGGGACGGCTTAGCCGACAGGATGCCCACGACGACGAACGCGCCTCCGCAGCAGGGGCAGCGGCTCCAGGCGGGCGGCCCGGACGTGCTGTCCCCGGATGCGTTCGCCGGCTCGGGCGCCGAGATCGCCGCCGGCGCATCGAGAAGCTTTCGACAGAGTGCCAGCTTGGCTGCGCGATGGCCGTTGGCGAGAAAGCCGAAGTGACGGATGCGATGGAAGCCGTCCGGCAGGGTGTGCAGCAGGAACCGCCGGATGAACTCGTGCGCCGCAAGGGTCATCACCTTGATCTTGCCGCCATGGCGGTAATCCTTCCAGCGGAAGGCAACGTCTTTGTCCGTCATACTGACCAATCGGGAGTTGGCGATCGCGACACGGTGGGTGTAGCGGCCGAGATAGGCCAGTACCTGGGCCGGGCCGCCAAAGGGACGCTTGGCATAAACGACCCACTCTACCCGACGAAGTGCGCTCAGCCGATCCTTGAAGGCGGCGGATCGGGCGAGGCCGACAAGTTCGCCGAAGAAGCCGAGTTCTCCTGCGTCGAACGCCGCGCACAGTGCGTCGAGAAAGAGCCGGCGGAAGAGCCGCGAGAGCACCCGGACCGGCAGGAAGAAGCCGGGTCGGCAGCCGATCCACCGGGTGCCGTCCGGCGACAGGCCGCCGCCCGGAACGACGCAGTGGACATGCGGGTGGTAGTGCAGGTTCTGGCCCCAGCTATGGAGCACGGCGACGAGGCCGATCTCGGCGCCGAGGTGTTTGGGATCGGCGGCGATGCGGCGTAGCGTCTCCGCCGCGGTGCGGAACAGGATGGCGTAGACCACCTTCTTGTTCTGGAACGCGATCTCGGCCACCGGCGCGGGCAGCGTGAAGACGACGTGGAAATAGGGCACCGGCAGCAACTCGGCCTGCCGGGCCGCGAGCCATTCGGTGCGGGCCTGACCCTGGCACTTCGGGCAATGCCGGTTGCGGCAGGAATTGTAGGCGCAGCGGATGAGCCCACAGTCCAGGCAGGCCTCTGTATGGCCGCCCAGTTCCGCCGTTCGGCACAGCTCGATGGCGCGCATCACCCGCCGCTCGACACGGCCGAGGTGGCCATCGCGTGCCCGGCGATAGGCGTCGCCGTGGCGGCGAAAGATATCCGCCACTTCAACTCCACAAGTCACCGGCGGCCCGCTCAGGCCGGCGGCACCACCTCCAGCCCCAGCCGGTCGAGCGGGCTCTCGGTTCGTCGGATCAGCCCATTGGACACCTGCGTATAGCGCGCAGTGCTCGACAAATTGCTGTGGCCGAGCAAAACCTGAATGATCCGGATGTCGGTGCCGCTCTCGAGCAGATGCGTGGCGAAGCTGTGCCGCAGGGTATGAACCGTCACCCGTTTGGTTAGGCCAGCCGCCGCACAGGCCGAGCGGCAGGCGGCATGCAGCACCTGGACGTCGATCGGCTTGCTTTCGTCCCGGCCGGGAAACAGCCAGTGCGTCGGCCGAGCCAGGCGCCAGTAGGTGCGCAGGATCCCGAGCAACTGGACGGACAACATGACATACCGGTCCTTGCCGCCCTTGCCATGTTCCACGCGGATCACCATCCGCCCGGCGTCGTGTCGAAGACGCGCCTTTGGCACGACGTCGGCGAGCCTGATCCCGACCGCCTCGGAGGCGCGAAGCCCCGCGGCATAGGCGGTCGTCAGCGCGGCGCGCGTCTTCAGGCTCGGTACCGCCTCGAGAAACCGCACCACCTCATCGGCGCTCAGCACGACCGGCAGCTTGCGCGGCTCCCGGGCATAGGGGATGCGCTCGGGGATCTCGGCATGGCCAAGGGTCACGCCGTAGAAAAACCGCGGCGCGCAGACGGTCTGGTTCAGTGCCGGCCAGGAAATGCCGGTAGCAACAAGGTGAACCTGAAAGGCGCGCACATCCTCCAGATCCAGTTGCGTCGGCGAGCGTCCGAAATACCGACTGAACTTCGTGATCGCGTGAAGGTAGGATCGCTGGGTCGCCGGCGACAAGTTGCGGATCGTCATGTCGTCAATCATACGGCGACGCAGAGGGCTCATCTTGGCCATCGGGGGCTCCTGTCTGATGGATCGGGTTTCGAGAACCGCAATCCTCGCAGACAGGAGACTTCCTCCTAATCGCTTCGCTTCTTTCCCGCGTCAGCGGGTTCGTTCAATCCCCTGCGTGAGTCCACATCATCGTGCGCTGGTATTATTGCGGGTCTCCAGCTTCGCCTGCCGACCATAAAGACGCTCTGGCAAAAGTTCGCCGAGGAAGCCGATCGTGAGGGC
>CAXTJY010000611.1:0-2727 GCA_964244395.1 uncultured Rhodovarius sp. | reverse complement strand
GAATTCGTCCGCGAGGCGAACACCCTGTGCAGCAAATCGGCCACCGTGGCGCTGACCAGCACCGGGCTGGCGCTGAAGGCGGCCATCGAGCGTCTGAAGGAGCAGGCGGCGAATGTGGAGTGAGGCGCCGCCGCGGAGAGGCGTCTGCCTCGTCCTCTGCGCCGCCTCGGGCGCCGGCAAGTCGTCGGTTTCGCGTGCCCTGCTGGCCAGCGAGCCGGCGCTGTCCCTCTCCGTCAGCGCCACCACCCGGACCCCGCGACCGGGCGAGGTCGAGGGCGTGCATTATCATTTCCGGACCATGGAGCAGTTCCGCGCCATGCTCGCGGCCGGCGAGATCATGGAACACGCCGAGGTCTTCGGCCGGTTCTATGGCAGCCCGCGCGCGCCTGTGGCGGCGGCGCTGGCAGCGGGGCGGGACGTGCTGTTCGACGTGGACTGGCAAGGCCATCTGCAACTGCGCGCAGCTCTGCCGGGTGACGTCGTCTGCGTGCATCTGCTGCCGCCCAGCCTGACGGAGCTGGAGCGGCGCCTGGCGATGCGGGGCCAGGACAGCGAGGCCGAGATCGCCCGCCGCATGGCGGCCGCCCGGGCGGAGATCGCTCACTGGTCGGATGCCGACCATGTATTGGTGAACCGGGACTTCGACGGCACCGTCGAAGGCGTGCGCGCCGTGCTGCACGCGGCCCGCAGCGCGCGGCGGCGGCAGCCGGGGTTGGAGGGCGTGGTCGCCGGGCTGCTGGCGGGCTGATGCTGGCCATCCTGGCCGCGGTCGCGCCCGTCTTCGCCGTGGTCGGGCTGGGCTGGATCTGCGCCCGGCGGGGCATGATCGACGCGGCGGGCTGGCGCGGGCTGAACAGCTACGTCTTCGTCGTCGCCGTGCCGGCCCTGCTGTTCTCCTCCGGCACGGCGGGGCATGTCGGCGGCGGGCCGGCGGGGGCAGCGTTCTTCGCCGCCGCCTTCCTGGTGTATTTCGGGGTGCTGCTGGGCGGTCGGGCACTGGGCTGGGGCCTGCAGCGCAGCGGGCCGATGGCGCTGGATGCCACCTTCGGCAACACCGTGATGATGGGCATCCCACTGATCTTCGCGGCTTATGGCCAGGCCGGGTTGTCGATCCTGCTGGTGATCATCGCGTTGCATTCGCTGCTGTTGCTGACCACGGCGACGGTGGTGGCGGAGTTCGCGCAGAATGCGCGGGCCAAGCCGTTGGCGCTGCTGGCGGCCAGCATCGGCGGCGTGCTGCGCAACCCCATCGTGGTATCGGTGCTGGCGGCGCAGCTGTGGGCGTTGCTGGGGTTGCCAGTGCCAGGGGTGTTGCGGCGGATTCTGGACTTGCTGGGAGCGGCAGGGCCGCCGACCGCCCTATTCTGCCTGGGTGCCTCCCTTCTGGGCTTCAATGTTGTGGCGGCATGGCGGCAGATGGCGGCGACGGTGGTGCTGAAGCTGCTGGTGTTTCCGGTATTGGTGTTCGGGATGTGCTGGCTGTTCGGGCTGTCGGCGTTGGAGACGGCGGTGGCGACGACGATCGCCGCGCTGCCGACCGGGGCGAATGCGTATCTGCTGTCGTCGCGCTATGGGACCGGGTCGGCCGAGAGTGGGGCGGCGGTGCTGGTGAGTTCGGTGGTGAGCGTTGTGACGCTGGCGGTGGTGCTGGGCTTTTTCACCCTGGGGTAAAGACGCCTATTTGCCGTCCTCATCCGGATCGGCCGACGGGTCGGCCGGCGCCCCGGCGCCGTCCCTCTCGCGGTTCATGGCCAGCAATGCGGCCATGAAATCGGCCTGTGTGATCCTCTCCGGCCAGCCATAGGCCCGCGCGACGGCAGCATCGAGGTTGGCGTGCAGATCATCCAACCAGCGCCCCTCGGGCCGGCCGCGCGTGTTGTAAAGATCAGTCAGCGTACGCCGCCGCAGGGCCAGTGCCGCCTGGGGCGACGCGGGCACCAGCCGGGGCGGCAGGCAGGGCAAGACGTCGGCCACCTCTTCGACCCATTCCGGCGGGTTCAGCCAGCGGTTCCGGGCGACCAACAAGGCCTGCGCCGCCTCGGCAATCCGTCGCGCATCGGGATCGTTGGCGTAGGCGGAGGCGGGCCGGTCAGGCGTGAGGCCTGGCGGGAACGGAAAGGTCTCGAAACAGGTCTGGTTGTTGTAGGTCGGGTCGTTGCCCACGCCGTGGCGCGACGGAAAACGCAACGCCCAGGCTTCGTGAAAGCGGCTGTGCAGGATGCCGAAGCTGGTGTCGTCCTCCCGCGCGATGGCGTAGATCCGGCTGTCGGGAAAGGTCGTCGCCGGGCACCAGACGAAGATGCGGTGGCGCGAGACTCGGACGGTGGCGATGTAGCGGCGCAGCGGTGCGATGGCCTGGCGAAGCTGCTGTCCACTCCGACCAAGCTTCCACCACGCCAGCCTCCTCTGTGCATCCCTGTTGCGCGCCCGCTTCGGCTGCACATGAAGCAGCACATGCGCGAAGGGGCGGACGAACTGCGCCGCCGTGGCCTCGTCCAGATCGCCGAAGTCGATGATCCATTTGCCGGCGGGGCGGCGACGGACGTCGTTGCCGTTCAGCCAGGGCCGCAACACCTCCTCGTTCCGGCGGCCCGACGGGTTGGCCGGCTCTTCCAGCCATTGCCGCGCCAGGCCGCCCGGCACGTCAAACGCGCCCACCTTCACCGGCCCCTGGAAGCACAGGCGCAGATTTTCCCGCAGCCGCGTCACGGCCATGAAGCCTCCGCT